>CAKZJK010000616.1 GCA_936942565.1 uncultured Caulobacter sp.
GCGGAGCGGCTGGGATACTCGGACGCGTCGAGCTTCCGTCGCAGCTTCCACAGATGGTTTGGCGTCAATCCAGGTGAGTGGCGCCGCGGGGGGCGGTCACCAGATCTGCCGGCGGCTTAGCTGAATTGTGGAGGGAGTGGCGAGATGGCGCTGATCTGGCTGCAAGCGGCCGGGCTCGCGGTGGCCCTGCCCCTGGCCGTCGAGGGCGGATATCGCCTGCACCACTGGACCAAACGGTCCTCGGGAACCGTCGAAGACGACGGCTGGGCGCCCCTTGTCGCGGGCGCGGTCACCCTGCTCGGCCTCTTGCTCGCTTTCACGGTGTCGATGGCGACCGATCGCTTCGAAGCGCGTCGGCGTCTGGTCATTGACGAAGCGAACGCGATCTCGACGACTTACCTGCGCGCGCGCGCTTTCGAGGGCGCGCCTGGCGCCGCCGTCAGAGCCGCGATCCTCGACTATGCCAGTTCGCGACGGCTGGCCTATCTGGCGGGCGAAAATCCATCGAACATCGACGCCGTCGAGCGCGCCAACGATCGCCAGCGCGATCGGATCTGGGCGACGACCTTGGTGGCGCTTGGCGAGCCTGATAACGCGCGGATGACGACCTCCATGCTTCAGGCCACCAACGAGATGTTCGATATCGCCGCGACGCGTCAGGCCGCGGTCGAAACGAGGGTGCCGCCCTCGATCCTTCTCAGTCTGGTGGCCTACGCGATCGTCACCGCGGTCCTCTCGGGCTACGGCCTGGCCAATCACGGCGCGAGACACGCCATCGCATCGACCCTGTTATTCCTCATGGTCGCCGCCCTGATCACGCTCGTGCTGGACCTGGATCATCCGCGGTCGGGCGCCGTTCGCGTCTCGCAATCGCCCCTGGAGCGCGTAGCCATCTCGATCGCCGCAGCCGAAGGCGCGAAGTAGCTTAGGAGAAGGCGCTCAATCCAGACCTCGTCTTAAAGAGCCAGTGACCGCGCGAAACGGCCGACCGCCACTGTTACTCCAGGGCGGGTACAAGCTTAGTCTGTGACGCCAGCAGCCGCCGCCGCTCGTCCTCGCCGCGGTACAGGAAGTCGTATGGCAGCCCCAAGCGCAGGCTGGCTTGGCAGGGCGGCGAGCCCCGGATGGCGACCCTGTCGGCTAGCTTGCCGGCGGCTTTCAGCGCCAGGCCTTCGGCCAAGCCAAGATCATACTCCCGGCCCAGAGCCAGCTTTCGCCGCGCCGTCGGAGGCAGTAGCGAGACCGAGGCTCGCGCCAGGGCCCGATGTAGGACCTTGGGTGCGCCGGGCGCCGCCCTGCCCGACTGAATGATGGCCAGGAACTCCTCGACGATCGGATGCGGCTCAAAGCGCGGCGCGAGCTTTTCCATCATCGCCATGAAGTCGGCTTGGGAGCTTGGCGAATAGCGCACGCCGTAGAGCCGGGCGATCGGATGAGCCTCGCCATAGAAGCGGGTCTTCTCGGCTTCGCTCAGCGGAGAGACGAAGCGGTCGTAGGCGTTGAGAAAGCCATAGGCAGCCGTGGCGCTGACCCAATCCAGCAGTTCGGGGTCCAGCGCCCGATAGGCCTCGCCGTTGGGCGTATCGCCCGACACGCGCGCGTGCATGTTGGTCACGCCCTGGATGACCCGGCTAGCGGCGGCCCGCGGACCGTAAACGCCGACCATGGCCGCGATCCCGGTCCGCTTGGAGCGTCCAATCGGATCGGCCTTGTAGGTCGAATGGTCCCAGACCCCCGACCGGATCCGGGCGTCGGCGAACTCCAGCAGCACGGCGGCCACGCCGCCTACCGCCAAGGCGATCGGGTTCTTGTAGACGCGCCAGTGGAGGGAGCCGGGCTCGAGATAGGCGGGCTCGCCCGGCGGGTTCGCGTAGTCAATCTTCCAGCCAAGGTACGAAGACGGTCCGGCCATAAGAGATCTCCTTCAGGACGAAGGTCGGAGTTCGTCTCCCGAGAGGCAACCTCTCGGATCCGATAGGGAAACCAAGTCGCGTGGCGAGAGCGGCCCTGGTCGCTCCGCTCGCACGATCTCAAAGCCCAGGCGCGGCGCCGATATAGCCGAGGGTCGCCGCGCGATGGACAGCCTGGGACCGTCCGGAAACACCCATCTTCGTCGCCGCGTTTGAAAGGTGGAATCGCACCGTGGCCATCGATATCTCGACGATGGAGCCAATCTCATTGTCGGTCTTGCCGGCGGCCGCCCACTTGAGGCACTGGATCTCGCGGCGCGTCAGGCGCGCGGCCGGCACGTCGCTTTGTCGGTCCCAATAGCTCGAAACCAGACGAAGCGCCGCGCCATGCAGTTGGTCGGCTCGCGCCGCATAGAGCGCCGGCAACTCGGGTGTCGGCGCGGAGGCCGCCCATACCACCGCCCCGATAACGCCGCCGGTAAGATAGGCCGGGCAGATGATCGCGGCCCGAACGCCGAAGGCCTCCGCGGCCTCGGCGACTTCGATCGTCTCCAGCCTGGGCAGCGGCCGCCAACTGGAGAACCGTCCGTGCTGGAAGAAGAACGGCTCAGCCATATAGCGTGTCGCCAAGATGAACGGCGCGCGCAGCGCGAAAGCCCGATCGCGCCAATATCGGAGCGATGAATCCATCCACTCGAAGGTCGTCTCGGCCAGCGGCCTCCCATCTTGGCCCAGCATCGGCTCGGGGCTGGAGATGTCGGCGCTGGCGGCGACATAGGGAAGCCCCACCTCACGCCCCAGGTCGGCCACTCGCCGAGCCAGCATCGTGACCCGCGCCAGTCGCTCGTTGTCATCGCTCCTGGTCGACATGAGCGCTCCCCTATCGGTTCCGATAGCTTGCGCGTCAGCGCCGCCCCTTCGCAAGTTTCCCCAACGACGCCGAACAAGGGAGCGCGCGCGTGGATCTGGAACTGTCGGCGGCCGACCTGGCCTTTCGCGACGAGGTGCGCGCTTTCCTGGACGCCAAGCTGACGCCCCAGCTCCGCGAGGCCGGTCGACGCATGACCAGCGTCTTCTGCGATAAGGTCCATAGCCTGGCCTGGCAGAAAATCCTGCACGCCCGCGGCTGGGCCGCGCCGACCTGGCCGGTCGAGCATGGCGGACCGGGCTGGAGCGAGATCCAGCGCCACGTCTTCCTCGCAGAATGCGCCCGTGCGGGAGCCCCCAACCTGGCGCCGATGGGCCTGCGGATGGTGGCGCCGGCGATCATGGGCTTCGGAACGCCCGAGCAGAGGGCCCGCTATCTGCCGCGCATCCTGTCGGGGGAAGACTACTGGTGCCAGGGCTATTCGGAACCGGGCTCGGGCTCGGACCTGGCTTCGCTGCGGATGAGCGCGGTGAGCGACGGCGACGACTACGTGCTGAACGGGTCGAAGATCTGGACCACCTACGCCCACTGGGCGACCCACATGTTCTGCCTGGTCCGCACCTCCACGGAAGGCAAACCCCAGGCTGGTATCACCTTCCTGCTGATCGAGATGGACCGTCCCGGAATCCGGGTCGACCCGATCGTCACCCTGGCCGGAGAGCACGAGGTCAACCAGGTCTTCTTCGACGACGTCCGGACACCGAAGGCCGACCGCCTGGGCGAGGAGAACCAGGGCTGGACGGTCGCCAAGCATCTCCTGGAATTCGAGCGCGGCGGCGGCTACGCGGCGGGTCTCCACGCCGGCCTTGAGCGCCTGCGCGACACCGCCAGGCTCGAAGCCGGCGACGACCAAGGCCGGCTCATCGACGATCCCCACCATCGCCGCCGCCTCGCCGAGGCCGAGATCGACGCCCTGGCCATCGACATCACCGAGCGTCGCGTGCTGAGCGCCCTGGCGGCCGGCGGCAAGCCGGGGCCCGCCTCCTCGATCCTCAAGACCCAGGGCTCGGAGCAACTGCAGCGCCTCGACGAGTTGGCCGTCGACACGCTCGCCGCCTATGCCGCGCCCCATCAGCCCAAGGCCCGCGAGGCCGGTTCGAACGAGGCGCCTGTCGGCCCGTCCCACGGTCTGACCGCCATGGCGCGCTACCTGAACAACCGCGCCGCGTCGATCTATGGCGGCTCCAACGAGATCCAGCGCGACATCATCGCCAAGCTGGTCCTGGGGCTCTGAACCCTCCCCTATCATTTCCGATAGCTTGTTACGCGAATAGCCCGACCGCACGCTGCCTCCAGAGCACGCGTCCAATGCAGGCGCGGCCAAAGGGAGGTAAGACGGATGCCAGGACCCACGCGCCTGACCTTGAGCCTGAGCGTGTCGGCGCTCGCCCTGCTGATGGCGGCCCCCGCCATGGCTCAGACCTCGGCGCCGCGGAAGCCGGACGAGAGCCTGACGATCGACACCCTGGTGGTGACGGCCCAGCGCCGTGAAGAGACCGCCAACAGCGTCGGCATGCCGATCCAGGCCTTCAGCGGCGAAGCCCTGCAACAGCTCCGCGTCACCGATCCCAAGGACCTGACTTCCGTGGCGCCCAGCTTCTCGGTCAGCCAGAGCTATCAGGGCGTGCCGACCTATACGCTGCGCGGCATCGGCTTCAACACCATCAACCTCTCGGCCACCTCGACGGTCGGCACCTATTGGGACGAGGTCGCCTACGCCTATCCGTTCATGAACACCGGTCCGGTGTTCGACCTGGAGCGGGTCGAGGTTCTGAAAGGACCGCAGGGCACGCTCTATGGCCGCAACACCACCGCAGGCCTGATCGACTTCGTTACCAACAAGCCGACCGAGGAGTTCGAAGGCTCACTGACGGCCGAGGCGGGCGACTATAAGACCTACAATCTCGAAGGCGTCGTCAGCGGCGCGCTCGGCGATCGGGTCCAGGGCCGCGCGGCGTTCCGGATGGAGAACAGCGACAAGGGCTGGCAGGTCAGCAACAGCCGGGGCGAACGCCTGGGCAAGGTCGATCGCGACGGCTGGCGCCTGTCCCTGGTCATGCAGCCAAGCGACTCCGTCGAGGTCGAGGCTTCCTACTCCGGCTGGCGCAACAAGTCCGACACCGTGGCGGCGCAGGGGATCGGCTTCACGCCCGCCACGGCCGCGAGCCCCTTCAACGCGCCCGGGCTGGTCAACTACATCGCCACCCATGCGCCGACCAAGGCAAGCCAGGCGGACTGGGCTCCGCTGTCCACCCGCGGTGTCGACATCGGCGTGGGCCTGGGGATCAGCGACCCGCTGCGCGAGAACGACCAGTTCCACGCCGGCAAGCTGAAGGTCGCCTGGAACGTCAGCGACGACGTCACCCTGGTCTCTCTATCCAGCTTCAACCGACTGACCCGCAAGGCCGTGTTCGACTGGAGCGGCGCGCCATACGAGGTCCTGATCCAGAAAGCCCACGGCGACATCAAGTCGGCGGCCGAGGAGCTCCACCTCGAAGGCAAGACCGACAAGGGCTCGTGGCTGGTCGGCGCCTATGTGGCGCGCGACAAGATCTACGACAGCAACCGCACCCTGCTGGGGCAGAACGCCAATGTCGGCACGATCCGCTATGTCGGCTCGACCCTGCTGGCCTCGCCGTTCAACAGCTTCGGCTACACCGCCCTACAGATGAGCCAGGCGTTCCGCACCTACGAGGACGTCGGCAATATCGAGACCAAGACCTGGAGCCTGTTCGCCAACGCCGACCACGCCCTGACCAACAATCTGAAGCTGACACTGGGCGTCCGCTACAGCCAGGACCGCCAAGACTATGTCGGCTGCTCGCGCGACGTCGGCGGCTCGATGCTGCCCAACGTCAATGTCGTGAACCGGGCGCTGTTCTTCGCGGCCTACGGCTTGGTGGCGCCGATCACCCAGGGCGGCTGTAACACGTTCGATCCGGCGACCAAGAGCTTCGGCTTCGTGAAGTCCAAGCTGGACGAGGACAACATCGCCTGGCGGGCGGCGCTCGACTTGCAGGCGGCGCAGGACGTGCTGATCTTCGGCTCGATCTCGCGCGGGGCCAAGGCGGGCGCGACGCCGATCAACGCGGCCAACATCTCGACCCAGAACGCGCCCGCGACGCAGGAGATGCTGACGGCCTACGAGGTCGGCGTGAAGGCCGGGTTGTTCCAGCGGCGGGTGCAGGCCAACCTCAGCGGCTTCTATTACGACTACACCGACAAGCAGCTGTCGGTGTACTTCGCCGACCCGATCTACACGGCGTTGTCGCGACTGGCCAACGTCCCCAACGGCGAGGCCTATGGCCTGGATGGCGACATCACTTGGCGCGCCTCCCGGTCACTGACCTTCATCGCCTCGGCGACCCTGCTGCACACCGAGGTGAAGGGCTACACGGGCATCAACGCCGCCGGGAAGCCCCAGGACTTCGGTGGCCGCCCGTTTCTCTACAGCCCGAAATTCCAGGGCGGCCTGACGGCGCTGTTCCGCCAGCCCGTCGGCGACGACCTGGAGGTGAGCGCCGCCCTAAATGGCCGGTGGCAGGGCAAGTCCTACGCCGATCTCGAAGGCAACCCGCTGTTCGTGATCGACAGCTACGGCCTCCTCAACGCCAGCGTCGGCCTCGGCGCGCCGGGCAAGGGCTGGGCGCTCTCGATCTGGGGCCGCAACATCACCAACGAGTACTATTGGAGCTCCGTCAGCAGCAACGCCAACGTGGTGGTGCGTTTCCCGGGCAAGCCCACGACCTATGGCGCGTCGCTGACCTGGAAGTTCTAGGCGCGTCGCCGCGCCGGCGTGATGGCCGCTGGCGCGTAATTCCCCCCGCCATCACACTCTCGGTACTGGAGCGCGGCCGCCAAGCCGCGCTCCCTTCTTTTGCATCTCCGCCCTTGGATATCAGCGGGCTAGGCCGCCGCCGGAAACCCGCCCGCCCTGGAGACCATGCCGGGTAGGCGCTCCGCGTTCAGCACGCCTTGAAGCCAGCGCGCGCAATCAATGAGGCTTTCCAGATCGTAGCCTGTCCGCACATCCATCCGCGCCAGCATGTAGGCGAGATCCTCGGTCGGGATGTTGCCGGTGGCCGCCGGCGCGAAGGGGCATCCGCCGATACCGCCGATCGAGGCGTCCAAGCTCTCGACGCCCGTCCGCCAGGCGGCGAAGGCGTTCGCCAGACCGGTGTTGCGGGTGTTGTGAAAGTGTCCGCGCAGGCGGACGTCGGGCGCAGCGGCTTTCACGGCGGCGAAGCGGCGCTCCACGGTTAGCGGATCACCGACGCCAATGGTGTCGGCCAGGGCGATCTCCTCCACCCCGAAACTCGCGAGTTCCGAGGCGATCCGGACGACCTGATCTTCCGAGACCTCGCCTTCGAAGGGGCAACCGAAGGCCGCGCCGATGGTGACGCCCAGCTTCAGGCCGGCGTCGCGGGCCACGGCCGGCGCGGCGCTGATCTGGCGCAGGGTCTCGGCGACTGGGACGCCTTGGTTGCGGACGTTGAATGTCTCGCTGGCCACGACCACGAAATTGGCCTCGTCGACATCGGCGGCGATGGCGCGATCCAAGCCTCGACGGTTCAGGACCAGGCCGATCAGCGAGACACCCGCGGCGCGCAGGTCGTCGCCGGCGCGCAGGCCTTCCATCACCGCCTCGGCGTCGGCCATCTGCGGTACGGCGCGCGGATTGACGAAGCTGACCGCCTCGATCCGCCTGGCCCCGGCCGCCACGGCGCGCCGGACGAGGGTGATCTTGTCGGCGGTCGAGACCGTCGTCTTCTCGTTCTGCAGGCCGTCGCGCGGCGCGACCTCGATGATCTCAATGCTGGACGTCATGACGTTTCTTCTGGGCCAGGCCGCGCACGACGGCGTGCGAGGCGGCCTGAATGTGGCTGCGCATCACGGCGGCGGCCCATTCGACGTCTCGCGCCTCGAAGGCGGCGATCAGTTCGCGATGATGGTGCTGCGAGCGCTCCAGCTCCTTGTCGGAGTAGCGGGCCAGCGTGCGCAGGACGAGCGGTATCTCGACCACCATGCCGGCCATCACCGACAGGCGCGGGCTGTCGGCCGCATCCAGGATGAGGCGGTGGAATTCACCGTTGAGGACGGGAAAGCTTTCCTGGACGTCGGCGCCGCCCTTGGCGACCACGGCCTCCATCTGCGCCGCCAGCTCGTTGAGGCGCTCGAGCGCCGCCGGTGTCAGGCGGGTGGCGGCGCGGCGGGCGGCATGGCTCTCGATCATGGCGCGAAGCGCGTAGATCTCGTCGATCTCGCCCTGGTCCATGTCGGCGACATGGGCGCCCTGGTTGGGCAAGATCACCACCAGTCCTTCGACGGCCAGGCGGCGCAGAGCCTCGCGCACAGGCGTGCGCGAGACATCGCAAAGCGCCGTCAGCTCATCCTCCTTGAGGCGTTCACCTGGTCGGAAACGCCCCTCGATGATCAAGGACCTGACCATTTCGTAGGCGCGGGCGCTCACGGTCGACACAGCGCATCTCCATCGGGTTGCGGCCGCATCATATACATTGACGCTTTGCAAAGTTGTATACAATCTGCGCTCATATCGACGTTATTCGGCCGCCGATACTCGCCAAACGGATAGCAAACGATGGTTTTGCACACAATGCCAAATCAAGGAGGGGGCTGATCATGACGATTTCGAAGAAGACCGCCGCGCTTATGGGCGGCTCGTTGGTG
>CAKZJK010000617.1 GCA_936942565.1 uncultured Caulobacter sp.
TTCACCTTCGACAGGTCCAGCCGCTCGCCGCCGATCGTCAGCTCGCCCTTGGCCAGGGCGTTATCCTTGTAGAAATTGCGCAGATAGAAGAGGTGCAGCGCCTTGGGCATCCGCGTCTGGTCGGCGTTCCAGAACAGCAGGTCGAAAGGCCTGGGCTCCTTGCCCATCAGGTAGTTGCTGACGAAGAACGACCAGATCAGGTCGTTGCCGCGCAGGGCGTTGAACGTGTCGGCCATCGACTGGCTGGGCAGGAAGCCGCCGGCCTGGTCCATTTGCTGCTCGATCGAGCGCAGCCATTCCTCGTTGGTGAACAGCAGAAGGTCCCCGGCCTCGGCGAAGTCCTGCTGGGCGGCGAAGAAGGTGGCCGAATTGATCCGCTTGTCGCCGCGCGCGGCCATGTGCGCCAACGCGACGGACAGCAGGGTGCCGCCGATGCAGTAGCCGACGGTGTTGACCCGATCGACTCCGCACTGGGTCATGACCTGCTGAGTGGCGTCGTAGACACCCTCGATCATGTAGTCCTCGAAGGTCTTGTCGGCGAGCTTCTGGTCCGGATTGACCCAGGAGGCGACGAAGACCGTGAAGCCCTGGCCAGTCAGCCAGCGGATCATCGAGTTCTCGGGGCGCAGGTCCAGGATGTAGAACTTGTTGATCCACGGCGGGAAGATCAGCAGCGGGATCTCGCACACCGTCTCGGTCGTCGGATCGAACTGCAGCAGCTGTAGGATGTCGTTCTGATAGACGACCTTGCCCGGCGCCGTGGCGACGTTCTCGCCGACCTTGAACTTGGCGAGATCCGTCTGGCTGATGGCCAACTGCCCGCCGCCGCGCTCAAGGTCCGCCGCGAAGTTCTCCATGCCCCGAAGAATGCTTTCACCCTGGGTCTGGACGGCTTCGCGCAGGGCGGCCGGGTTGGACATCAGGAAGTTCGACGGCGAGAACGCGTCGGTCAGCATCTTGGTGAAGAACTCGACCCGCCGCTTGGTGGCTGGATCGACGCCATCGACCTCGGCCACCAGGCTGTTCAGCCAGTTCGACGACAGCAGGTAGGCCTGCTTCATCATGTCGAACATCGGGTTCGACACCCAGTCCGGATCGTTGAAGCGCTTGTCGCCGGGCGCGGGCGACACCACCGGTTCGACGTGTTCTCCGGCCGCTCGGCGAGCCGCCGACTGCCAGAGGTCCATGTAGCGCGAGAACAGATCGGCCTGGGCGCGCATCAGGCGGTCGGGCTGAGCGGCGAGGCGGCTCATCACCTCGTTGAGGGACGGAGCGACATGGAACGGATCGGGCGTCAGAGCCGCGGGGCGATCGGCCTGGCGCAACGCCGCCTCGGCGATCGCGCCCTGGGCGGTGACCGCGGCGCGGGCCAGGTTCGCCGAGAGGGTCTCTACCAGCTTGACCTGCTCTGGCGACAGCAACGCGTCGAAAGCGGGCGGGGCGCTCTCCGACTCGGTCTTGGGCGGCGCGGCGGCGGTCTTGGGCGAAGGAGTGGATTCCGGGGGGGGCTTGGCCTGACTCTTGTCGGTCTTGGGCGCGGTTTTTTTCTTGGGCTTGGGGGCGGCCTTCGCCGTGGCCATGAGGTTTCCTCCGCTTGTCCAAAGCCAGTTCGCGAAAAGCGACGTTGAACGCCTTCCGCTCGCCGCGATCATCGCATAAGACCAGAACCAATGAACGGCGAAACCCGCAAAATCATGCGTCTTGCTCTGATCGTCGGCCTCGCGGCTGGCGCGAGCGCCTGCGCGAACCCGTTCAAGACCGCGCCGGTGGACCCGAGCTCTCCGGTGGCCGCCGCCGTCGCCAGCGCCGCCAAGACCAGCGGGCCTCGCCGAAAGCTCTCCGAGATCCCGGCGATCCCCAGCGACATTCCCAGCGCCGATCAGATTCGTCGGGCCGTGGCCCAGCAGCAAGTCGCTGGCGATGCTCTGACGCGCGCGACCGCGCCCGGCACCTGGGAACTCAAGGAAACCGAGTCCTACGCGGCCAAGGCTCGTCGCGAGGTCACGCCGCCGGCCTTCGAAGCGCCGACCGACAACGACCGCGCCAACACCGAAGCCTTCGCCCGCGCGGCACGCGGCCGAGCTAGCGCGCCTCCGTCACAGCCCCAATAGGGCGACGGAGGCATAATCTTCCTTGAACTGGCTTGGCTTGACCCCGCTAGGGGTCTATCCATGCCCGACTTTTCGCTCCCAAAGCGCCGACGCGGCGCAATGAGCCGTCATGAGCACCGATTTTCACCGTATTCGCCGTCTGCCGCCGTACGTCTTCGAAGAGGTCAATAAGATCAAGGCGCGCCTCCGCGCCGAGGGAACGGACATCATCGACTTCGGCATGGGCAATCCCGACATGCCGACGCCGCAGCACATCGTCGACAAGCTGATCGAGACCGCCAAGGATCCCAAGGCCGGCCGCTACTCGGCCTCCAAGGGCATCCCGGGCCTGCGCAAGGCGATGGCCAACTACTATGGCCGCCGCTTCGGCGTGAAGCTGAACCCCGACACCGAGGTCATCGCGACCTTGGGCTCCAAGGAGGGCTTCGCCAATCTGGCTCAGGCCCTGACTGGTCCGGGCGACGTGATCATCTGTCCGAACCCGGCCTATCCGATCCACGCCTTTGGCTTCATCATGGCCGGCGGCATCATCCGCCATGTGCCGGCCCTGTCGCCGGAGGAATACCTCTCCAACATCAGTCGCGCCGTGAAGCACTCGGTGCCGCCGCCCAGCGTGCTGATCCTCTCCTATCCGTCGAACCCGACCGCCCAGTGGGTGGACCTCGACTTCTATAAAGACGCCATCGCGCTCGCGAAAAAGCACGACCTGCTGGTGATCAGCGACGTGGCCTATGGCGAAATCTATTTCGACAACAATCCGCCGCCGTCGGTGCTGCAGGTCGATGGAGCCAAGGACATCGCCGTCGAGGTCAACTCGCTGTCGAAGACCTACGCCATGGCCGGCTGGCGGGTGGGCATGGTGGTTGGCAACAGCCGCATCTGCGCGGCCCTGGCCCGTGTGAAGTCGTACCTCGACTACGGCGCCTATACGCCCGTGCAGGTCGCCGCCGCCACCGCGCTGAACGGCCCGCAGGACTGCGTCGACGAGATCCGCGCTATCTACAAGAGCCGCCGCGATACGCTGATCAAGTCGATGCAGGGCGCGGGCTGGGACATCCCCAATCCGCCAGCCTCGATGTTCGCCTGGGCCAAGATCCCGGAACAGTATCGCGAAGCCGGCTCGATGCTGTTCTCGCGCCTTCTGATCGAGGAGGCCGGCGTCGCCGTCGCCCCCGGCATCGGCTTTGGCGAGTACGGCGAAGGCTATGTGCGGATCGGTCTGGTCGAGAACGAGCACCGCATCCGTCAGGCCGCGCGCAACGTGAAGAAATTCATCGCCAACGCCGACTCCATCCTGGCCAAGGCCCACAACAAGATGGAACAGGCCTGAGGCAGGCCTTTCCCGACGGCGTAACGAGGACTTCAAGATGACGAACAAGACCTGGCGCGTCGGTGTCGCGGGCCTGGGCACCGTGGGCGGCGGCCTTCTGCAGTTCCTGGCTGAACGTCCTGGGTTCGCGCCCGCTGGCGACAAGGCGGTCGTGACCGCGGTCTCGGCCCGTTCCAAGTCGCGCCCGCGCACGGTCGACATCTCGAATCTCGCCTGGTTCGACGACCCGGTGGCCTTGGCCGGCTCGCCGGACGTCGACCTCTTCGTGGAGCTGATCGGCGGCTCGGATGGTCCGGCCAAGGCCGCCGTCGAGACCGCCCTGAAGGCCGGCAAGCCGGTCGTCACCGCCAACAAGGCGCTGATCGCCGTGCATGGCGCGGAGCTGGCGGCCTTGGCCGAATCCCAGGGCGTGCCGCTGCTGTTCGAAGCGGCGGTCATGGGTGGCACCCCGGCGGTGAAGATGCTGCGCGAGGCGATGGTCGGCGACGACGTCGTCAGCGTCGCGGGCATCCTCAACGGCACCTGCAACTTCATCCTCTCGGAGATGGAGAAGACGGGCCGCTCGTTCGCCGACGTGCTGCGCGAGGCGCAAGGCCTGGGCTATGCCGAGGCCGACCCGACGATGGACGTCGGCGGCTTCGACGCCGGCCACAAGATCAGCATCCTGGCCGCCCTAGCCTTCGGCTGCGCCCCGAACTTCGAAGCGGCCGAGATCGAGGGCATCAGCGACGTTGATCTGCTCGACATCAAGCTGGCCAAGGATCTGGGCTATCGCATCAAGCTGATCGCCGGCGCGGCCAAGTCCGAGGACGGCGTCGCGGTGAAGGTGCACCCGTCGCTGGTTCCGCTGGACCATCCGCTGGCCCAGGCCGGCGGCGCGCTGAACGCGCTTTTCATCGAGGGTACGCGGATCGGCCGGATCTTCATCCAGGGGCCGGGCGCGGGCGCGGGCCCGACCGCCGCCGCCGTGGCCGCCGACATCGCCGACGTCATGACCAAGGCCGCGCGTCCGGTGTTCCAGGCTCCGGCGGGCGAGCTGAAGCCCTTCATCGCCATCGATCCGGCCCGCGCGGTGGGCAAGGCCTATCTGCGCATCATGGTGCAGGACCAGCCCGGCGTGATCGCCGCGATCTCGGAAACCCTGGCCGAATGCGGTGTCTCGATCGACAGCTTCCTGCAAAAGCCCATCGAAGGCGCGGGCGGGGTGCCGATCGTGCTCGTTACCCATGCGACCCCCGAATCGAAGCTTCTGGATGCGATTAGCCGCATCGAAAAGCTGCGGACCGTGCTAGAGCGTCCCCGCCTTCTGCGCGTCGCGCGCATCTAACGACCCGGGAATCCGGGCGCCGAGGGCGACATTGGGAACGAGGCCTCCGCCCGCCGGGGGCTAGGAGAAACGGATGAGTTCGAACACCCTGGACCGCTCGCTGGTCCTGGACGCCGTTCGCGTAACCGAGGCCGCCGCCATCGCCTCTTGGACGATGCTGGGGCGCGGCGACGAGATGGCCGCCGACCAGGCCGCCGTCGACGCCATGCGCAACGCGCTGAACGAGCTGAACATCGACGGCGAGATCGTCATCGGCGAGGGCGAACGCGACGAGGCGCCGATGCTCTACATCGGCGAGAAGGTCGGGACGGGGAAGGGGCCCCGGATCGACATCGCGCTGGACCCGCTGGAAGGCACGACCCTGGCGGCCAAGGCTCAGCCCAACGCCCTGACGGTGATGGCTTGGGCCCCGAAGGGCACGCTGCTGAACGCGCCCGACACCTATATGGATAAGATCGCCTGCGGCCCCGGCCTGCCGCCGGGCGTGATCGATTTGGACCGCTCGCCGGCCGAGAACGTCAAGGCGCTGGCGGAGGCCAAGGGGGTCGCCCCGACCGAGATCACGGTCTGCGTCCTCGATCGTCCCCGCCACGCCGAGATCATCGCCGGCCTGCGTTCGGTCGGCGCCCGCGTCCACCTGATCACCGACGGCGACGTCGCGGGCGTGATCAATACGACCGATCCCTCGACCGGCATCGACCTCTATCTCGGCTCCGGCGGCGCGCCCGAAGGCGTGCTGGCCTGCGCGGCGCTGAAGTGCGTGGGCGGCCAGTTCCAGGGCCGGCTGCTGTTCCGCAGCGCCGACGAGCGCGCTCGCGCGGCGCGCTGGGGAGTCACCGACCTCGACAAGAAGTATGATCTGCACGAGATCGTTCGCGACGAGGCGATCTTCGCGGCCACGGGCGTGACTCGCGGCGGGCTGGTCGACGGCGTCGTCTTCCGCGACGGCTGCGTCCACACCCACACCCTGGTGATGAACTCCTCGACGGGCACGGTCCGCGAGGTGCGTATGAAGCGCAAGGTCTGAGACCTTGTTGTCACGGTTGTCCTTTAGAGGCGGCCGTCCTGCTTTCTTTCGAGGATACGAATGACCGCCTTTGTCGACCTGAGCGCTTGGCTCGCGAGTGAGCCGGCCGACGCCGCGCTCAAGGACGTCGTCCAGTCCATCGCCGCGACCTGCGCTCGGATCAGCCGCGTCGTCGCCTCGGGCGCGCTGTCCGGCAGCTTGGGCGCGGCCGGCAGCACGAACGTGCAGGACGAGGAGCAGAAGAAGCTCGACGTCATCACCAACGACATGCTGAGCGACGCCCTGAAGGCCTGCGGCCCCGTCGCCGGCCTGGCCTCGGAAGAGCTGGAAGAGGTCGAGCCGACCGGCCGCGTCGGCGGCTACCTCGTGACCTTCGATCCGCTGGACGGCTCCAGCAACATCGACGTCAATGTCTCTGTCGGCACGATCTTCTCGGTGCTGCCCGCGCCGGCCGGTCACGCGCCGAGCGAAGCCGATTTCCTGCAGCCCGGTCGCAACCAGGTCGCCGCCGGCTATGCCGTCTACGGTCCGCAGACCATGCTGGTCCTGACGCTGTCCAAGGGCGTCAACGCCTTTACGCTCAGCGCCGACGGCCAGTGGCCGCTGACTCATCCCGATCTCAGCATCAAGGCCGACACCGCCGAGTTCGCGATCAACATGTCGAACCAGCGCCATTGGGCCGAGCCCGTGCGGCGCTACATCGACGGCTGTCTGCGGGGCAAGGAAGGTCCTCGGGCCAAGAACTTCAACATGCGCTGGATCGCCTCGATGGTGGCTGACGTCCACCGCATCATGATGCGCGGCGGGATCTTCATGTACCCGTGGGACGGGCGCGAACCCGGCAAGCCCGGCAAGCTGCGCCTGATGTACGAGGCCAACCCGATGGGCCTGGTGGTCGAGCGGGCCGGCGGCAAGGCGACCGATGGCGCCGAGCGTATCCTGGATATCCAGCCGACCAAGCTGCACCAGCGCGTGCCGGTCGTCCTGGGTTCGGCCAACGAGGTGGAAGAAGTCCGCGCGGAGACCCTGCGCGGCTGAGCTGCGTCCGCGACTGTCATAGCGGTGTCGCATGGAGCGAATCCGCAGGACCGGATACTCTGACGCCATGGCCGCCGACGGTGTTTCCATTTTCGCGCCCAGCGCCTTTCTCGGCGTCGAACGCTCGTTGAGCGGCCGGGCTTGGCGCGAGCGCGCGGCCGATCCGCTGGTCGTTCGCGATATCCAACAACGACATGGCCTGATCGAGCCCTTGGCGCGAGCCCTGGCGGCGCGCGGCGTCTCGCTTGATCAGTCCGAGCACTACCTTCGCCCGACCCTGAAGGCGTTGTTCCCGGACCCGTCCAGTTTCACCGACATGGATCGGGCGGCGGAGATCCTGATCGACGCGCTGGAGCGGGGTCGGCCAACCATGGTCTTCGCCGACTATGACGTCGACGGCGCCACCAGCGCCGCCCAGCTGGTGCGCTGGTTCCGCCATATGGGCGTCGAGCTGCCGATCTACATTCCAGACCGCCTAACCGAGGGCTATGGGCCCAGTCCCGCCGCCTTCCGCAAGATTCGCGACAGCGGGGCGGAGCTGGTCGTGACCCTGGACTGCGGCGCGGCGGCCTATGACGCCATCGCCAGCGCCGGGGAGATCGGACTCGAGGTCGTGGTCATCGACCACCACCTGATGCGCGAGGACCCGCCCGCGGCCGCCGCCGTGGTCAATCCGAACCGACCGGGGTGCCAGAGCGGGCAGGGGGTCCTGGCCGCCGCCGGGGTGACCTTCGTGCTGCTGGCCGCCCTCAATCGCGAGGCGCGCAAGCGAGGCCTCTTCACCGAGGAGCGGCCGCAACCCGATCCGCGCCAGTGGCTTGACCTCGTCGCCCTCGGCGAGGTCTGCGACGTCACGCAGTTGGTCGGCTTCAACCGGGCGCTGACGACCCTTGGCCTGCGGACCATGGGCGCTTGGGCCAATCCGGGGCTCAAGGCGCTGTTCGAGGTGGGCAAGGGCTCGGGACCTCCGTCCGTGTTCCATGCCGGCTTCATCCTTGGGCCGCGGATCAACGCTGGTGGTCGCATCGGCCGCTCCGACCTCGGCGCGCGTCTTCTGTCGACGGACGATCCGCTTGAGGCGCGCGCCCTGGCCGAGCAGCTCGACGCGCTCAACATCGAGCGCAAGGCGGTCGAGGCGGCCGTCGTCGAGGAAGCCGCCGCCATGCTGGAGCGAGGCAACCTCGATCCAGACGCGCCGGTGATCGTCGTGGCGGGCGAGGACTGGCATCCGGGCGTGATCGGCATCGTCGCCGGCCGCCTGCGCGAGCGCTATCGCAAGCCGGTGGTGGTGATCGGGATCGATCGCGCCGCCAATGTGGGCAAGGGCTCCGGGCGTTCCCAGGTCGGCGTGAACCTGGGGCGCGCCATCCAGGCGGCCTTCGAGGCCGGCCTGCTCATGGCGGGCGGGGGGCACGCCATGGCCGCCGGCCTGTCGATTCGCCCCGAGATGATTCCCGAGTTCCGCGCGTTCCTCGAGGAGCGCCTGGCTGGCGAGATGGAGGCGGCGGGCGCCGAGGCCGTCGAGATCGACGTCCTTCTGCAGCCGCGCGCGGCGAGTCGGGCCTTGCATGACGACTTCCAACGCCTCGCGCCCTTTGGCCCCGGCAATCCCGAGCCGATGTTCGCCATGACTCAGGTGCGACCCGAGCGCGTGACGGCCTTGAAGGGCGGACATGTGCGTCTGGACCTGGTCGGTCCGACCGGCGATCGGATCAAGGCCATGAGCTGGCGCAGCGCCGAGACCCCGTTGGGTCAGCGACTGCTCGCCGGCGGTGGCGCGCTTGATGTGGCGGG
>CAKZJK010000618.1 GCA_936942565.1 uncultured Caulobacter sp.
TCGAGATGTTCGTCGGCGTCGGCGCCAGCCGCGTGCGCGACATGTTCGAGCAGGCCAAGAAGAACGCCCCCTGCATCATCTTCATCGACGAAATCGACGCCGTCGGTCGCCATCGCGGCGCCGGCCTGGGCGGCGGCAACGACGAACGCGAGCAGACGCTGAACCAGCTGCTGGTCGAGATGGACGGCTTCGAGGCCAATGAAGGCATCATCCTGATCGCCGCCACCAACCGTCCCGACGTTCTGGACCCCGCGCTGCTGCGTCCGGGTCGCTTCGACCGTCAGGTCGTGGTGCCGAACCCGGACGTCGCTGGTCGCGAGAAGATCATCCGCGTCCACATGAAGAACGTGCCGCTGGCCGCCGACGTCGACGTCAAGACGCTGGCGCGCGGCACCCCGGGCTTCTCGGGCGCCGACCTGGCCAACCTCGTCAACGAAGCCGCCCTGATGGCCGCCCGCAAGAACCGCCGCATGGTCACCATGAGCGACTTCGAGCAGGCCAAGGACAAGGTCATGATGGGCGCCGAGCGTCGCTCGATGGCCATGAACGAGGAAGAAAAGAAGCTGACGGCCTATCACGAGGGCGGCCACGCCATCGTGGCGCTGAACGTCCCGCTGGCCGACCCGGTGCACAAAGCCACCATCGTGCCGCGCGGCCGGGCTCTCGGCATGGTGATGCAGCTGCCGGAAGGCGACCGCTACTCGATGAAGTACCAACAGATGACCAGCCGCCTGGCCATCATGATGGGCGGCCGCGTGGCCGAGGAGCTGATCTTCGGCAAGGAGAACATCACCTCGGGCGCCAGCAGCGACATCAAGGCCGCCACGGATCTCGCCCGCAACATGGTCACCCGCTGGGGCTATTCCGACGCCCTGGGCACGGTGGCCTATGGCGACAACCAGGACGAGGTGTTCCTGGGCCACTCGGTCGCGCGCACCCAAAACGTCTCGGAAGAGACCGCTCGCCTGATCGACAGCGAGGTCAAGCGCTTGGTGCAGTTCGGCCTGGACGAGGCTCGCCGCATCCTGACCGAGAAGATCGAGGACCTGCACACCCTGGGCAAGGCCCTGCTGGAGTACGAGACCCTCTCGGGCGAGGAGATCGCCGGCGTGCTGAAGGGCGTCGCCCCCAAGCGCGAAGAGGAAGAGGCCAACAAGGAGACGGTCGTGGCGCCGTCGCTGGTGCCGCTGTCTCCGGGCGCGGGCGCCAGCGTCACCGCCTGACGTTCTCTGGACTTCCAAGGATCAAGCCGGCTCGCGAGGGCCGGCTTTTTTCTTGTCTAGCCGCAACCAGCTCGCAATCGGGCCGTTGAAGCTTCACCGCGCGTTCGCGGCAAAGGGGGCGAGCGCGGGCCGATGGTCACTACGGGCACCGATGACACGGCCGGCGCGAGCGTCCGTTCCGAGACTGACGGCGCCTTCCTGGCGCGAGGCGGCCGAATGGGCGCGGCGATCGCGGCGGGTGACTGGGCGAGCGCCGGCTTGCCGCCCCCACAGGCTTGGCCCGCGGCCCTGAAGGTGGCGGTCGGCATGATGCTGACCTCTCCGATCCCTTCCTTCCTGGCCTGGGGTGACGCGGCGGTCACCCTCCACAACGACGCCGCGCGCGCCATGCTGGGCCTTCCCGACACGCTGGGCCGGCCCTTCCCCGAGGCGTTCCCCATCGACCAGGGGGGCGAGCTTCTGGCGCGAGGGCGGCTTGGCGAGAGCGTGGTGATGGAGAACATCCCGTTCAGCCGGCTGGGCCAGGAAGCGTGGTGCAACCTGCTGGCCTCGCCGGTCCGCGACGAGGACGGCGTCGTGCGCGGCGTTCTGGTCCACTGCAACGACATCACGACGCGCGTCCTGGACGACCGGGCGCGCCTGGCCGACGAGCGTCGCTACCGCGCTCTGTTCGAGTCGATGGACGAGGGCTTCTGCGTCATCGAGTTCCTCGACAGCCCGCACGGACCCGACAGCGACTACATCCACATCATGGCCAACGCCGCCTATGAGCGGCACGCGGGCATTCCCAACGTCGTTGGCCAGAAACTGCGCGAGATGGTGCCCGACGAGGCCGACGCCTGGGTGGCCCGCTACGGCGCGGTGCTGCGCACCGGCGCGCCGATCCGCTTCGAGCAGGAGCTGGTCGCCACCGGTCGCCACCTGTCGCTGTCGTCGTTCCGGATCGAGCCGCCGGAGCTGAAGCAGGTGGCGGTGCTGTTCCAGGACATCACCGAGCGCAAGCGCACCGAGGCGGCGCTGCGCCACCTGAACGAGACGCTCGAGGCCCGCGTCGCCGAAGCCCTGAAGGAGCGCGAACGGACCGAGGAGGAGCTGCGTCAGGCCCAGAAGATGGAGGCCGTCGGACAGCTGACCGGGGGGCTGGCCCACGACTTCAACAACCTGCTGGCCGGCATCTCCGGCGCCTTCGAGATGATCGGCGCGCGTCTGGCCCAGGGGCGCACCGGCGACGTCGAGCGCTATCTGGGCGCGGGGCAGGGGGCCGCCCGGCGAGCGGCGGCCCTCACCCATCGCCTGCTGGCCTTCTCGCGTCGCCAGACCCTTGCGCCCAAGGCGATCATCATCAACCGGCTGATGGCCGACTTCGTCGAGCTGGTGCGCCGCACGGTGGGGCCGTCGATCGACGTCGAGATGATCGCCGCCACGGGGCTTTGGCCGACCCTGGTCGACGCCAACCAGCTGGAAAACGCCCTCCTGAACCTCTGCATCAATGGCCGTGACGCCATGCCGGATGGCGGGCGGATCACGATCGAGACCGCCAACCGCTGGCTCGACGAACGCACCGCTCGCGGGCAAGGCCTGGCGGCGGGCCAATATGTCTCGATCTGCGTCAGCGACACCGGCTCGGGCATCGACAAGCAGACCTTGGAGCGCGTCTTCGACCCCTTCTTCACCACCAAGCCGATTGGCCAGGGCACGGGGCTGGGGCTGTCGATGGTCTACGGCTTCGCGCGCCAATCGAACGGTCATGTGCGGATCTATTCCGAGGTCGGCCAGGGCACGATGGTCTGCCTCTACCTGCCCCGACATCTGGGCGAGGAGGACGAGGAGCCGGCGACCGCGCCCGCGGACGCCGCGCCCGCCCACGCCGAACGGACGGTGCTGGTGGTCGACGACGAGCCCACGGTGCGGATGCTGGTGGTCGACGCTCTGAGCGAGCTGGGCTACGCGTGCCTGGAAGCCCAGGACGGGGCGGCGGGTTTGCGGATCCTGCAGGGCGATCGTCGGATCGATCTCCTGATCACCGACGTCGGCCTGCCCGGCGGACTGAACGGCCGCCAGGTCGCCGACGGCGCCCGGGCGTTGCGCCCCGAGCTGAAGGTCCTGTTCATCACCGGCTACGCCGAGAACGCGGTGTTGAACCACGGCCACATCGAGCACGGCATGGAGGTGCTGACCAAGCCGTTCGCGATCGCCGACCTGACCGGACGGATCGACCGGATGCTGCGCGAGGTCTAAACGTCGGGGCATGAGCCTCGCCGCCCGCCCCGCCGCTCCGCGCCCCCAGGTGATGGGGATCGTCAATGTCACGCCGGACAGTTTCTCGGACGGCGGCCGCTTCCTGGACCCCGCCGAGGGGATCGAGCACGCCCGCCGGCTGATCGCCCAGGGCGCCGACATCCTCGACATCGGCGGCGAGAGCACCCGGCCCGGCGCTACGCCCGTCTCGGCCTTCGACGAGATCCTCCGAGTGGTTCCGGTGATCGAGGCTGTGCGCGCCGCCAGCATCGCGCCGATCTCGATCGACACCATGAAGCCGGAAGTCGCCCGCGCGGCGGTCAAGGCTGGGGCCACGATCTGGAACGACGTCAGCGCCCTGCGCTTTTCGCACGACGCCCCCGAGGTCGCCGCCGAGCTGGGGTGCGAGGTCGTGCTGATGCATATGCTGGGCGAGCCGGGGTCCATGCAGGACGCGCCGCGCTACGATGACGTGGTCGCCGAGGTCGAGGCCTTCCTTCTGGCCCGCGCCTTCACCGCCATGGCGGCGGGCGTCGCCAAGGAGAAGATCTGGCTGGATCCTGGCATCGGCTTCGGCAAGACGGCCCCGCACAACCTCGCCCTGCTCGCCGCGCTGCCCAGGTTCGTGGCCCTGGGCTATCCGATCCTGCTGGGCGCCAGCCGCAAGCGCTTTATCGCGAGCGTCGATCCGTCGGCGCGGGAAGCCGACGACCGCCTGGGCGGCTCGCTGGCCGCGCACCTAGCCGGCGCCGCCGCCGGCGTGGCGGCCGTCCGCGTCCACGACGTGCGCGAGACGGTCCAGGCGCTGGCGGTGCGGGCGGCGATCGCGGGCGCCTAGGCCCCGCTGAGCCGCCAGTAGGTCGCGTACCGCTGGTGGGCGATGCGGTGGTAGGGGACCAGGCGCACCTGGCCGCCCTCCGCCGAGGTCACCGTGAACTCCAGCGGCTTGCCGGTCGGCCGGATGCGAGCGGCGATGGTGGCCGGATCGCCCGCGAGCTTGGGCGGCGTGAACGGCCCCTCGTTGTACTTCCCGTAGAGCCGCTCGTTGACGACGATGTCGGCGCCGGACGCTAGGCCCTCGGTTCCCAAGGCGCCGGCCAGGACCAGCGGGCCATGGGTGAAGGCGGCGATGCCCGGGGCGGCGGGATCGATCTCGACGCCTGTCCGCATCTCCAGGCGAAGCTCGACCGTGTCGCCGTCCTTCCAGGTCCGGGCGATCTCCAGGAAGCCCGGCGTCTTCGAGCGCTGGGCGACCTTGCCGTTGACCAGCACCGTGGCCGAAGGGCTCCAGCCGGGATGGCGCAGTTTCAGCGTCAGGGCGGTCGGGCGCTTCAGGTTCCAGCGCAGGGTGGTGGTCGGGTCGTCCGGGAAGGTCGTGGTCTGGATTAGGGTGGCGTCGTGTTCCTTCCAGGCGACCTTCGACGGGATGAGCAGGTTCACGTACAGCGTCTCGCCGTCGTGGAAGTAGATCGAGTCCCGGTACTTGGCGTGGTTCTCCATGCCCGTGCCTGTGCAGCACCAGAACGAGTCCACGGGCGTGCAGTAGAGCTTCATGTAGCCTGGCCGCGCGCCCTGGAAGTAGGTGACCATGCCGCTGTCGGGGTCTTGCGAGGCCAGGATGCCGTTATAGAGCCCGCGCTCGTAATAGTCGGCGTACTCCGCCCGCGGATCCTGGGCGAACAGGGCGCGGGTCAGTTTCAGCATGTTGTGCTGGCAGCAGGTCTCCGAGCCCTTGGCCGAGAACACGTGCTTCTCGAAATCGGCCCGCGGGAAGAAGTGCTCGTTGTCGCCCGTCCCGCCGGTGGCGAACGAGCGTGTCCGGGTGACCGTCCGCCAGAAGAACAGCGCGGCGTCGCCATAGGGGCCTTGGCCGGTGACCTCGTGAACGCGCTGGAAGCCGACGATCTTGGGAATCTGGGTGTTGGCGTGCAGGCCGTCCAGCGTGTCGCGACCCTGCGACAGCGGCGTTAGCAGGGCCTTGTGCGAGAAGCGCTCGGCGGCGGCCCGGTAGCGGGTGTCGCCGGTCAGGACGAACAGGTCGGCGAAGACCTCGTTCATGCCGCCATGCTCGGTTTCCAGCATGGTCTCGAACTGGGCCTCCGACAGCGGCGCGGTGGCGTCGACGGTCCAGTCGGCCAGGCGCAGCAGCACCACGCGACTGGTTTGGCTGTCCGCCAGCTGCCAGCCGTCGCGCAGGCCGGCGAACACCTTGTGCAGGGTGTACCAGGGCACGCCGGTGATCTTCTCGCCGCGGATGTGGGCCTCGACCAGGGCGGGACCCTTGGGGAAGGCGCAGACGAGGCCGGAGTTCGAGGCCGCCTGGCAGGCCGCGAGCTCGTCGGCGATGTAGTCCACGCGCTGCTTGAAGCGCGCGTCGCCGGTCGAGCGGTACATCAGAGCGCAGGCCGACTGGTAGTGGCCCAGCGTGTGGCCGTGGCAGTTGATGTCGGCCCAGATCGCCTCGGACTCCCAACCGCCGTAGGGCGGGGCTTTCGGTGCGAGGCCCGCATTGGTCCGGAAGGCGCTGAGCAGGCGGTCGGGCTCCAGCGACAGCAGATAGGCCTCGGTCTGGCGCTGGGCGTGCAGGAAGGGGCTGTCCAGCAGCTCGACGTCGCGCATGTCGAAGGGCGAAAGGCGGGCGCTACGGCGCGAGGGGGCCGCGGCGAGGGCAGGGGCGGAGGCCATCGCGCTCAGGCCGCCCGCGAGGACGTAACGCCGAGGCCAACGCGGGCCGCCAGAGCAGCAGTCACCATGGGCCATGCGGAAACTCCCTGACGCGATGCGGCCGCGCCGCTTATTAGTAGGAGTAATAGGGGCTGTCCGACACTTAGGAAAGCGCTTCGGCGAGGTCTCCCCATCGCCCCGATTCCCGCCTACATCTGCCTCATGTCTCAAGCTCCCGCCCCGGCGCCGCAAGGCCGTGTTCTCGTCATCGCGGGATCGGATTCCGGGGGCGGGGCGGGGATCCAGGCCGACATCAAGACGATCACCGCTCTGGGCGGCTACGCGGCGACGGCGATCACGGCGGTGACGGTGCAGAACACCCTGGGCGTCACGGGCGTCCATCCGATCCCCCTCGACATCATCGCCGCCCAGGCCCGCGCGGTGCTGGACGACATCGGCGCCGACGCCATCAAGACCGGCATGCTGGGCGATGCGGCCGTGGTGGAGACCGTGGCCGCCGCGATCGATCACGCGGGCCAGATCCCGGCGGTGGTCGATCCGGTCATGGTCGCCAAGGGCGGCGCGCCGCTGCTGGCCGAGGCCGCGATCGGCGCGGTCAAGTCCCTGATGATCCCGCGCGCGGCGCTGCTGACGCCCAACGCGCCCGAGGCCGCCGCCCTGACGGGCCTGACGGTCGAGACCACCGACGACCTGCGCCGCGCCGGCGAGGCCCTGCTGGCCCTGGGCGCCAAGGCCGTGCTGATGAAGGGCGGGCATGTGGCCGGCGACCGCGTCGTCGACGTGCTGATGACGACCGACGGCGAGACCACCTTCGAGGGCGAGCGGATCGAGACCCGCCACACCCACGGCACCGGCTGCACCCTGGCCAGCGCCTGCGCGACCGGCCTGGCCCAGGGCCTGCCGCTGGAGCAGGCGGTGGCCAGGGCCTGGAACTATGTCCACGAGGCCATGCTGCGCGCGCCGGGCCTCGGCGGCGGCCACGGCCCGCTGGATCACGGCTGGACGCTGCGCGCATGACCGACACGCTTGAAACCCGCCTCGCCGACATCGTCCGCGCCACCCCGACGACCTGGGCGGTGCTCCAGACGGCGCGCGAGCTCGACCTGCCCGACTGGATGATCTTCTCCGGCGCGGTCTACCAGCCCGTTTGGAACCACCTGACCGGGCGGCCGCTGGACTACGGCATCAAGGACTATGATCTGGCCTATCACGACGCCAGCGACGTCAGCTACGAGGCCGAGGACGTGGTCATCAAGCGCGTCGCCGCCGCCTTCGAGCCGCCGCTGCGTGAGCTCGTGGAGGTGCGCAACCAGGCCCGCGTCCACCTGTGGTTCGCCGACAAGTTCGGCGCCGACGAGCCCTATCCGCCGCTCGAGACCAGCGCCGCTGCGCTGAAGCGCTTCGTGGCCACGGCCTTTTGCGTCGGCGTGCGGCTGGAGATGGATGACAGTCTCAGCGTCCACGCGCCGTTCGGTCTGGAAGATCTCTTCGCCCTGCGCCTTCGGCCCAATCCGCTGCGGGTCAAAGGCGCCGGCGGCTGGGAGCGCACCACCGGCTCGGTCAAGGCCCGCTGGCCGGAGATCACGATCGAGGGCTAGCCGTATCTGTCATCCCGGCCAAGCGCGCAGCGCGCCGAGCCGGGACCGTTACAAGCACGGAGCTTCCCGCGATCCCGGGTCACCGCCGCGCTCGCCCGGGACGACAGTTTGCATTGTCACCGGGACAATAAAGACTTTGCGCGGCGATCCGCGCCCGCATAACAGCGATGTCCATCGGATTTCCGGGAGATCGCCCGCCATGCGCCAGTGGACCATCGACGCCTTCGCCAGCGCCCCCTTCAAGGGCAATCCGGCCTGCGTGGTCGAGCCTTTCGACGCCTGGCCCAGCGACGCCTGGATGCAGGCCCTGGCGGCGGAGAACAATCAGGCCGAGACCGCCTTTCTGCTGAAGACGGACGATCCGGCGCGCTTTGGCCTGCGCTGGTTCACGCCGGCGCTGGAGGCCCCGCTCTGCGGTCACGCAACCCTGGCCGCGGCGCACGTGCTGTTCGCGGAGCTCGGTGTCGATGTCCCGCTGCTGACCTTCGACACCCTTTCGGGACTGCTGACGGTCAAACGGGCGGGCGAGGGGCTGGAGATGGATTTCCCGGCCGATCCGCCGCGCCGGACCTCGGTTCCCGAGGGCTTGGCCGAAGCGCTGGGCGCGACGCCGGTCGAGGTCTGGGCCGGGGCCTATCTGATCGCGGTGCTGGAGAACGAGGCGGTGGTGCGAAGCCTCAAGCCCGACCTGTCGGCCCTGAAAGCCATCGGCGGCGAGGCGACCGGCGGGCCGGGCCAGACCGTTGTGGTGGCGACGGCCGATCCGGGCAAGCCCTACGCGGTGGTCAGCCGCTTCTTCGCGCCGGGCTTCGGCATTCCGGAGGACCCGACCACGGGCTCGGCCCATTGCATCCTGATGCCGCTCTATGGCGACAGGCTGGGCGCGGAGGTCCTGAGCTTCCACCAGGCCTATCCCGGCCGAGGCGGGGACCTGGA
>CAKZJK010000619.1 GCA_936942565.1 uncultured Caulobacter sp.
GGCGGTGCCGAAATAGGTCTTGTAGCCCTCCATCATGCCCATGAAGTCCATCTTGCCGCCCTTGGCCGGATCTCCGACCAGGAGAACGCGCATCATGACCACGTCGGCCATGGTCGCGCCCTGGCTCTTCAGCGCCGCCTCGATGCGGCCCAGGACGCCCAAGGTCTGGGTCTTGGTGTCGCCGAACTTGGCGACCCCCGTGGCCTTCTCGTCGATGACCGGCGGGGTCATGCCCGAGACATAGATGGTATCATAGCCGGCCGGCACGGTGACGACGCTGGCGATCGGCGACTTGGGGTCGCCGCCGCGAACGATCTCTTGCGCGTGGGCGGCGCCGGCGAGGGCGCAGAGGCCGGCGGCGAGGGCGATCAGGCGTTTCATGGGTCTTCTCCCTTTGGATGAGGTCAGTGGGCCTGCAGGCCGCGGGCGTTGGCGGCGGCCTTTGCGGCCACGCGGGCGGCGGTGACTTCGGCGGGCTTGATGCCCGGCGCCTTGTTGCTCCAGGACGAGCGAACATAGGTCAGGATGGCCGCCAGATCGGCGTCGGACAGATCGTCCTTGAAGGCGGGCATGCCCGCGCGGCCGTTCAGCACCGTGGTGATCACCACCTTGGACGGACCCTTCACGAGCGGCGCGCCGTCCAGCGGCGGGAAGGCGCCCTTGACGCCCTTGCCGGTGGCCTGATGGCAGGCCGAGCAGTTGTCCATGAACAAGGACTTGCCGTCGGCGGACGCGATCGCCGGAACGGCGAGGCCGCCGGCGAGCGCCAAGGCGGCGAGACGATAAGCGAAAGTCATGCGTTTCCCCGGTACTTTTAAGCTTGCTGGACGCGGGCGTGGATCTTGGCGATCTGCTGCCAGGCCGACTCGATGGCGCCAGCCTGCCACCCGCCTAGGTAGCTCATGTGCTCGCCGGCCAGATAGAGGCGACCGTCGGGCTCGCAAAGCACCGGGTAGGCTTCCTTGCGGCCGGTCGGGCTCCATTCGGCCCAGCCGCCGAGATTGTACTCGGCCAGGTGCCAGCTGAACGAAAAGGCGTTCTCGAAATTCTCGGCGTATTCCGGGAAGATCTTCTGGCCCGCCGCGACGGCGTAGGCCGCGCGGTCGGCCGGGTTCTTGGCGCTGACGCGGGCCGCCTCGCCGCCAAACATGTAGTAGCCGAGCAGCACGCCTTTCTGACCTTGCCAGCCGTAGGACGGCAGGGTGATCGAGTTGATGGGCATGTCTGTATAGACGTGGCCGCCGTAGATGTGGTGCTTGTCCTCCCAGAAGCGGCTCTTCATCTGCAGGCCAATTTTGTTGACCGGCGTGTAAGCCACGCCCTCCATCGCCGCCTTGAACGGCGCGGAGGCGTCCAGGTCGATCTGCTTCAGCACGCTGAGCGGGATGGTGCACAGGCAGTAGTCGGCGGTGACCTCGCCGGTCTTGCCGTCGGCCCCCTTGAACGAGACCGTCACGCCGCTCGGCGACTGCTTGATCTTCTCGACCACGGTCGAGTAGCGGATCATCGATCCCACGTGCTTCTCGAAGCCCTTGGCGATCTGGTCCATCCCGCCGATCGGCTGCAGCATGGTGCGCTGCTGCTCGTAGCCGGTGACCGAGCTCAGGACGCGCCAGGCGTTGCTGTCGAGCACGTCCTTGAAGGCGAACGGCGGCAGCTCCTTGCCGGGGCCCGGGTCGACGCCCGCGCCGGGGTGCACCGAGAAGCCGCGGCCTTCGGTGCCCTTGTAGGTCAGATCGGCTTTCGACAGGCGGCCCTCGTTGACGAGGTAGGCAATGAACTTCTCGCGGTCGAGGCCCGACAGCGGCGCGTCGAGCTGCCCCTGGCTGGCGGCCTTGGCGACCACCTCGGCGGTGTAGCCGCGGATGTCGGCGGCGATCTCGCCCTTGCGCACGGGCTTGCCGGCCAGCGGTCCGGTCGCTTTTTCGAAGTAGACGTAAGACGCGTCGTTGTCGTTGACGAAGCTCTCCAGCGGGACGCCGAACGTCTTGGTGTAGTGCAGGGTCGAGCGGTGGTGATACGGGATCCGCCACGGGCCGTGGTTGATGTATTGGCCCTCGTCGAACTCGCAGGTCTGGGTGTTGCCGATCAGGTCGGTGTGCTTGAAGCCCTTGCGCGCGGTCTGGCAGCGACCGCCGGCGAACGAACGGGCCTCCAGCACCTGCACCTGATAGCCGGCCTTGCTGAGCTCGTAGGCCGCGGTCATGCCCGCCAGACCCGCGCCCAGGATCACGACCTTGGTGTTCTTGGCACCGCCGGTCAGCTCGGGCGGCAGTTCGGTGGCCGAGGCCTGGGAAAAGCCAAGGGCTTCCATACCCGACAGAACCAGAGACATGCCGCCGACGGCGGCCAGGCTTTCGAAGAAACGCCGACGCGTGAGAACGCCACTCGCCGGTACTGAATCCAATCCGCTCATCAATCCCCGCCCTTGTTGTTGGCCGGACATCGACGAGACGCCCGGCGCCGTCGCGGCAACCTCGCGCCGCGACAGGCGGTATCTCGAAATCCCGCCCCGCCGACGCGCAATCCGTTTTCAGTTGAGACGGAGACTGACATCTTGGACGCCTGACCATTGGGCGCCTAAAGCAGGCTTTGAGCGATCGGTGAGCGGGGCCGAAAGATCGCCCGGGACTCGCCGAATCCTTGTTTTTATGGCGCGACCGCACGCCCATGGGAGTCTCATGACCTTGGCCGCCCAACCCCTTCGTCTACGTCTCGCTCGCCCCGAGGACATGCCGGTGCTGTCGGCGCTAATGGATCGAGCGATTGGCGAGTTGCTGCGGGATTTCCTGCCGCCCGAGGGCGTCAAGGCGTCCTACGAGGTGATGGGTCTCGACACGCAACTGATCGCCGACGGGACCTATTTCGTGGTGGAGGATGGCGAGGAAATCGCGGGCTGCGGCGGCTGGAGCCGGCGCGCGACCCTGTTCGGCGGCGATCACTCGGCCGGTCGCGACGCCGCTCTTCTCGATCCCGCCAAGGACGCCGCGCGCGTGCGGGCGATGTACACCCATCCCGGCCACACGCGGAAGGGCGTCGGGCGCATGGTTCTCGACGCCTGTGAAGCGGCGGCGCGAGCGGAGGGCTTCACGCGCGCCGAGATGGCCGCGACCATGGGCGGCGTGCCGCTGTATCGCGCGTGCGGCTACCACGACATCGAGCCTTTCGAGGCCGAGACCTCCAGCGGCTATCGCGTGCCGCTGATCCGGATGGGCAAGGCGCTCTGATCCAAGACAAAAGGGGCGGACCTTTCGGTCCGCCCCTTCGCTTTTCGATCCGATATCTCGTCCTTAGAACGAGAAGGTCAGGCGTCCATAGTAGTAGCCACCGTTGATGCCGTAGGGCGAGAACGAGGGATACTGGGTCACGCAGCCGCCGCCGGAGGCGACGCACGCGGCTTGATAGGCGGCCGTGAACTTGTCCGGATATTTGTTGAACAGGTTGTTGGCGCCGATCGCGGCGACGACCCCCATGGGGAACTTGTAGGACAGTTCCGCGTCGGTGATCGCCGTGGCGCTGGCCACCGTGTTCAACAGAGGACCGGTGCCCGGATCCGAAAGGGCCGAAGCCTTGCCGTAGAAGGTCTCGGTCACGTTCAGGGTGAGCTTGCCGTAGCTGTAGAGGCCGTTCAGGCCGACCTTGTACTTCGGCGCGGCCTTCTCGAGCAGCGAGGCGGCGTTGCCGGCGAACAGAACCTGGCCGGTCGGGAAGGGCGTGCTGGGCGTGGCCAGGGCGGCAGGCGCGGCCTTGACCTTGGTGATCTTGGTCTTGTTGACGTTGCCGCTCAGGGTCCAGTCGATCCGGCCGTAGTCGCCCAGGTCGGTCGGGTAGGAGACCACCACGTCCAGGCCGCGGGTGCGGGTGTCCAGGCCGTTGGAGAAGATGTTGATGCCGGTGCTGGTCACCGTGCTGTCCAGCACGTTGCCGTTGGCGGCGATCGCGGCGTTGACGTTGGCGTTCGCCAGCACGCCGTTGCGGAAGCCGTAGACCGAGCTGGAACCGAAGATCCGGTCCTTCAGCTTGATCTGGTAGGCGTCGATCGTGGCCGTCAGCTTGGGCAGCGGGTGAGCCACGACGCCGAGGCTGAAGTTGGTCGACTTCTCGGGCTTGAGCTTGTCGATGCCCAGCAGCCGCGCGGCGTTGGAGTTCGGGGCCAACTGGACGAAGGCGCTGGTCGGCGAGACGTTGGTGGCCGAGTAGAAGGATTCAGCCAGCGTCGGCGCGCGGAAGCCGGTCGAGACCGTGCCGCGCAGGGCGAACATCTCGTTGAAGTCGTAGCGGCTGGTCAGCTTGGCGACGGTGGTGTCGCCGAAGTCGCTGAACTTCTCGTAGCGGAGGGCCGCGTCGACTTTCCAGGCCTCGACCGGCGTGGCGGCGACGTCGGTGTAGACGGCCCAGCTGGTGCGCGAGTGGCCGCCGGCGTCGGTCTTCGAGAAGCCCGGATACGACTGCGAGCCTTCCTTGTAGGTCGAGGCCGCGTCGCCGGCGCCGATGCGGTAGGTGTCACGGCGCTGCTCGTAGCCGAAGGCCACGTCAACCGGAGCCGGCAAGCCGACGTCGAAGCCGCGGCGGACGTCTAGGTTGTTGGTCCACTGCGTGGTGCGCCAGCTGCCGGCGTGGAACGAGGTGGGGGTAAAGCCCTTGGCCGTCAGGGTCGAGGTGTCGGCGTAAAGGCTGGCGTTGGCCGAGTCCTCGACGCGGACCTCGATGTCGTCCTTGCCGTAGGTCGACGACAGGTCGACATCCCAGCCGGCCACCTTGCCCGATACGCCCAAGGTCAGGCCGTAATCGTCCTCGATGATCCGCTCGCGCGGGCTGAAGCCCAGCGGGAAGGGCCGGTCGGCGGCGCCCTGCTTGCCCTGGATACGGTTGTAGCGGCGATAGTTCTCGTAGGCCGAGGCGTCCTTGTGGCCGTAGGTGCCGAACGAATAGACCTCGAAGTCTCCGGGCAGGTCCGCGCCGGCGTTGAAGGCCACGTTCTGCATCCGATACTCGGCGTCGCCCGAGATCAGGTTCAGGTTCGGATAGCCGGGGATCTTGCTCTCGATCGCGTTGTTGGCGGCCGAGTAGCTGGGGCTGGCCGGGTTGAACACGCGCTGATCGGGCAGGCCGCGGTTGGAGAAGCCGTGGTACTTGGCCTCGACCGTGATGTTCAGGTAGCTGGCCTCGGTCGGCGACATGCCGATGTTGACCGAGCCGCCGGCGGTCTTGCCGCCGCCGTCGAAGTACTCGCCGCCGGTGGCCGAGATCGAGCCGCCCGAGGCGTTCTTCTTCAGGATGATGTTCACCACGCCGGCGATCGCGTCGGTGCCGTATTGCGCGGCCGCGCCGTCGGTCAGCACTTCGATGCGGCCGATACCGGCCATCGGGATGAAGCCGAGGTCGGCGGCGGCGGCGCCTTGGTAGACGCCCGAGAGCACCGCGAGGTTGCCGGTGGTGTGGCGGCGCTTGCCGTTGACCAGCACCAGGGCTTGGTTGGGCGACAGGCCGCGCAGGCGGGCCGAAAGCGTCAGGTTCGCGGTGTCACCGCCGAAGGCCTGGGCGTTGAACGATGGCACCAGGTTCGCGAGGCCCAGACGCAAGTCCACCGCGCCGGTGCGCTCGAGCGTGCTCGTGTCGACAACTTGGACGGGGGCGGGGCTGTCGATGACACGCAAGCCCGTCTGGCGCGTGCCGGTGACGATGATTTGGTCGCCCTCGGTCTGGTCCGGCGGCGTGGCCGCGGCGTCGGCCGCGAAGGCCTGCGCAGAGTATCCCATAGTAACCGACAAAGCGGAAATGCCCGCCAACAGTGCGGGTTTAAAACGTCGATTCATAAACTACCCCCTCATTCTATTTATTGATTCACCTAGATTCCCTTCTCCATGGCGTTTTTCTCCCGGCGATTATTATTTTTTGACGCGGGCACTGAAAGTCATCGGCAACTGGCCGATCTATTCATTGGGGGTCGAAGTTTCGGTGTTCGGCAATCTGAGCGCGCTCGGAAAGCGCGATAACCGCGCCGACGCCCGATGGGCGCCGTTTTGCGCGGCGGTCGATCTCGGATTTTAGGCAGAACGCTGTTTTGTTCGTGATCTGAAATCACGCGGAGCGTGTGCGATGAGCCGTGCTCACGCGCAAAGGCGCATCGGTTCGGCCATCTCGTCGGTCTCTTCGGTCTCGAAAAGATCGAAGGCCTCCTCCCAGGCGGTGAGGCGGGAATCGCGCAGTTCGGCGTCGTCGGTGACGCGCACGATCTGATCCTCGCGATCGTTCCACACGAGGCCGATATCGGTGACCCGCTCGGCGTCGCGGCCCAGCAATAGGAAGATGTCGGCCTTGGCGGCGCGCTCGTGGCTGATCCGGCGCAGGGTGCGGCCGCCGCCCAGGTCGCGGTGAATGTCGGCGTAGTCCAGCACGGCCGAGATCATGGCGGCGTTGACGGGGGCGGTGGCCCAGGGGGAACAGGCGAAGCGCGACATCAAGGGCTCCTCTCCAATCTCGATGTTCGAAGATTGTTCGCGCGCTGCGACAGAAACGGTCGTATAAGCTCACGCCATGCGACACGAGAAAGCCACCCGCCTCCTGGACCTGGCCCGGATGCTTGCCGGTTCCGCCGAGGGGCTGACCCTGGACGAGATGGCGCAAGCCCTGGGTGTCGGCCGCCGCACCGCCGAGCGGATGCGGGACGCGGTCTGGGCGGCCTTCCCGCAACTGGAAGCGATCGACGATCCGCCGACCAAGCGCTTCCGTATTCCCTCGGGCCTGGATGGCGTGTTCCAGACCCCGACCGCCGAGGAACTGGCGGCCTTGCGCGGCGCCGCGGACGGCTACAAGGCGTCCGGCGCGGAGACGCGCGCGGCTTCGCTCCACGCCCTGGAAGCCAAGCTGCTCGCCGCTCTGCGGGGCTCGGCGCGCCGGCGTGTCGCCCCCGATGTGGAGGCGCTGGTCCAGGCGGAGACCATCGCGATCCACGCCGGGCCTCGTCCATTCGAGGACGAGGCGGTGCTGGCCGCCATCCGCGCGGCGATCAAGAGCCTCCAAGCCTTGTCCTTCCGCTACAAGGGCGGCAGCACGCCGGGCCGGACGCGCGAGGTGACGCCGCTGGGGGTCCTGTTCGGTCGCAGCAACTATCTGGTGGCGATGGAAGGCAAGGGCGGCAAGCCGCGCTCCTGGCGCCTGGACCGGATGAGCGACCTGACGGTGCTCGACAAGCCGGCGTCGCCGCCGGAGGATTTCTCGCTGCAGGCCTTCGCCGACGAGAGTTTCGGCATCTATCACGATGAGATCCAGGACGTGGTCCTGCGGATCAAGAAGAGCCGCGCCGAGGACGCGTTGCGCTGGCGCTTCCACGCGACCCAGCAGGTTACGCAGGAGGCCGACGGTTCGGTGCTCGTCACCTTCCGCGCGGGCGGTATGCGCGAGCTGTCCTGGCACCTCTTCACCTGGGGCGGCGACATCGAGATCGTCGCGCCCCAGGCGCTGAAGGACATGATGATCCAGGAACTGCGCGAGGCTGGCCGCGCGCACGGGGCGTGGTAGGGACGGGGAATGAACTACCGCCACGCCTTCCACGCCGGCAACTTCGCCGACCTGCACAAGCACACGATCCTGCTGACCATGTTGTCGGCCTTGCAAAGCCGGAGCAAGGCCCTGGCGGTCATCGACACCCACGCGGGCGCGGGGGCTTATGACCTCTCCGGAGAGATGGCGCGACGCTCCGGCGAAGCCCAGGCGGGAATCTTCCGGCTGAAGGCGGCGACCGACGCGCCGGCGGTGTTCGAGCCGCTGTTGGCGGCGGTCCTCAAGATCAACAGCGGCCAGGAAGGCGATCTCTATCCGGGCTCGCCGCTGCTGATCGCCCGCGCGCTCCGCGGGAGCGATCGCTACGCGGGCTGCGAACTGCGGCCCGACGACATGAACTTGCTCGCCAAGACGCTGGCGCCCTACGCAAACGCCCAGGCGCTGGAGGCCGACGGCTACGCCACCGCCGTCGCCCAGGCCGGCAGGGGGGGGCGGGCCTTCGTGCTCATCGATCCGCCGTTCGAACGACCGGATGACTATGCGCGGATCGCCGAAACGACGCGCGCGGTGCTGAAGCGGGCTCCCGACGCGGTCCTGGCGATCTGGCTGCCGCTGAAGGACCTCGAGACGTTCGACGCCTTCCTGCGCGCGATGGAAACCGTCACCAAAGACCTGTTAGTCGCCGAACTCCGCCTCCGGCCGCTGACGGACCCGATGAAGATGAACGGCAGCGCGATGGTGATGGTCGGCGCTCCGGCCGGCTTGGAGGCCGCGGCGGCCGAGGCCGGCGACTGGATCGCCGCGCGGCTGGGCGAGCCTGGCGGCCGCTCGCGCGTCTGGCGGACCTGACTTGAGGCTCAAGGCGGCTCCCAGCCTTGGAGAAGCCCTGCCGGTCTGGCTGAAGATCGGCTTGCTGGGCTTTGGCGGCCCCGCCGGCCAGATCGCCCTGTTGCATAAAGAGATCGTCGAGACCCGCGACTGGGTCGACGAGGACGAGTTCGCCAGG
>CAKZJK010000620.1 GCA_936942565.1 uncultured Caulobacter sp.
CGCCCACCCAGCCGATATCCGATGCGCACCACCAGACTTCGCCCGGCTTGATTCCGTAGAGATTCTCCATCGACCATTTCAGCGCGACCAGATGCCCGCCATTGTCGCGGACGACGCCCTTCGGCTTGCCGGTCGTGCCGGATGTATAGAGGATGTAGAGCGGATCGGTCGCCAGCACCGGCACGCACGGCGCGAGCTTGCCGTTGACGAGCGCGGATTTGCGCAGCGCCACCCAGTCGTAGTCGCGGCCGGCTTTGAGCTCGCAGACATGCTCGGGCCGCTGCAGGATGATGCAGGCCTGCGGCCGCTTATCCGCAAGCTCGATCGCCTGGTCGAGCAGCGGCTTATACTGCACGATGCGGCCGGGCTCGATGCCGCAGCTCGCCGACAGCACCAGTTTCGGCGTCGCATCGTCGATGCGGGTCGCGAGTTCCTTGGCCGCGAAGCCGCCAAACACCACCGAATGCACCGCGCCGATGCGCGAGCAGGCCAGCATCGCGACCATCGCCTCCGGCACCATCGGCATATAGAGGATGACGCGGTCACCCTTGACCACGCCGAAATCCTGCATGATGGCGGCGAGCGTCTGCACCTCCTTCAGCATCTCGGCGTAAGTCAGCCGGGTGACGGAGCCGGTGAGCGGCGAATCATGAATCAGCGCCAGCTGCTCGCCGCGGCCGGCGGCGACGTGGCGATCGAGCGCGTTGTAACAGGTGTTGACGACGCCACCGGCGAACCAGCGGCCATAGGCGCCCATCGACGGATCAAAGATGGTTTTGGCCGGCTCGATCCAGTCGATCGCGCCTGCAGCCTCAGCCCAGAACCCTTCCGGATCCCGCAGCGATCGGGCATGGACCTCGTGATAGCGGCTCGCAGCGCTCATGACGTTTCCCCAAGATCTGTTTATTCCCGACTATTGTCCGGGACAAAGCGACAGTTCAAGCCGTCATGAATTGATCCAGATCAGGCACAACCTTGGCTCCGGCCATTTTCCCGGGCGGATCAGCGCGCTGTGTCGCGCAGCGCGTCCAGGCGGCGCTGCAGGGCTAGACGAAGGTCGTAGCCGGGCTTGCCGAAGCGGGCATTGCGCTCGGCGAGGAAGTCGCGCTGCGTGCTGCGCAACTCGGCGGCGAGGCGGCCGCGGGAGGACTTGAGCAGGCGGCCGTAGCTCTCGGAAATGCCGAGATCCAGCACGGAGAGCTGAGGGTCCGCACAGATGACCTTCTCGACCTCGCGCACGGCGGTGGCGCAAGCGAACGACGGGGCGCTGCGCTCCGACGGCGCATTCAAGGGACGCGGCGGCTCGGCGCCGAATTTCTTGATTTCGGCGATCATGATGCGGCGGCCGCTGGCCGCGTTCTCGTTGCCGGGATCGAGGCGCAATGCCGCCTCGTAGTCGGCCAGCGCCTTGGCGCGCTCGCCCATCTTCTTGAACAGCACGGCGCGGTTGTTGTAGGTCAGCGCAAAGCCGGGATCGAGACGCAACGCCGCGTCGTAATCGTTGAGGGCCGAGCCGAGCTCGTTCTTGAACTGATAGGCATCGCCGCGGTTGGTCAGGAAGTTCGGCTTCGGCTGCAGCCTGATCGCCTGGTCGTAGTCGGCGATCGCCTTGTCATAGTCCTTCATGGCAGCGTGGGTGAGACCGCGATTGTCGTAATATTCCGGCACTTTCGGATCGCCTCGCTGTCATCGGCGAGCGCCTTGTCCATGTCGCCGAGCTTCTTATAGGCCGCGCCGCGATTGGTGAAGGTGCGCGGACGATCGGGGTCGAGGCGGATGGCTTCATCGTAGTCGCGCACGGCTTTCTCGTTGTCACCGCGCAGATAGAAGGCGACGCCGCGATCGGCATAGGCCTGGGCATAGTCCGGCTTCAGGCGGATCGCCTGGTCATAGTCGGCCAGTGCGCGATCGAGCCGGCGCTGGCCGGTATAGACGACGCCACGCAACTCGAACGCTTCGGCATCATTGGGATCGAGCGAGATCGCCATGCTCAGATCCGCCGTCGCCTTGCCGGCATCGCCGCCGGCCTCACGCACGAGATCGCCGCGCAGCCGGTAGGCACGCGCATTCCTGCCGTCGAGCGCGATGGCGCGGTCGAGGTCCTTCAGGGCCTGGGTCAGGCCACCGGAGGTGCGGGCATGAGCGTCGGCGCGCGTGACCAGGGCGGCGGACTGATCCCTCGGCGAATTCGCCGCCTGCTCGATGGCGGCGGTGCAGGCGCTGATCAGCTCGGACGGCGCCGCCTTGCTGCCCAAGGCACATTCGGTGTCCGCGGCAAACGCGGGCACAGCGCCGAGGGCAACGACGAGGCCGGCCGCAAGCCAAAGCGCGCGGTAAGATGAGCGGGACGACATCGAATGAACGAAAGCATGCATCGGCGTGGGCCCGGCTTGGGTCTTCGATCGGGACAGGTGAGCGATTCGGGTCTCTCCCGTTGTCGCCTCCGGCCGGAACCGGGTTCAAGCCGCCACGCCGGTGGTCAATAGCCGTCGGCGCCGTTCAGCCGCCGCAGGCGGTCCTGCATCACCTTCTTGAGATCGTAGCCGGGCCGGCCAAAGCCGGCATTGCGCTGGGCGATGAACGCGTCCTGCTCGCGCTGCAGGGCGTGGGCGGCGGCCGGGCCGGCGGCCTCGCGAACGAGGCGGGCCTGCGAGCCGTCGATCTCGCGATCGAGATTGGCGAGTTCGGGATCGGCACAGATCGCCTTCTCGACGGGCCGCCGCGCCGTGGCGCAATTGAAGCTCGGCCGGCCGGCGACCGCCATCTGCGCGCCGAGACGCTCGAGTTCGACGGCGAGCGTATGATAGTTGCTGCGCGCGCTCGCGTGATCCGGATTGAGCCGTAGCGCCGCGGCGAAATCGGCCAGCGCCTTCGGACGGTCACCCTTCTTGCGATACAGCTCGCCGCGCGCATTCAGGATGTTGGCGAGCGTCGGATCGAGCTGCAGGGCGATGTCGTAGTCGGCGATCGCGCGATCGGCTTCGCCCCGGGTGATGAAGATCGAGGCGCGCGCGATCAGCGCATTGATGCGGTCACTCTTGGCGACCTTGGTGTTGTCGATCAGCGCGCCGCATTCGGTGAGCACCTTGTCGGCGTCACGGGCCTCGGACGCGGACAGGCAGGCACCGGCGTCCACCACCCGCTCCTTGCCCGGCTCGGACGCGCCGATGGCATGCGCCTCCGCCGCGGGCACGACGTGCCACGCAGACAACAAGACCAGGATGACCGCTCCCAAGCGGCATGGCTGCATCGTCACGTCCCAATGAAATCGCCCCGGCACGGGTATGGCGCAGGCGGCGGCGCGATGCAATCGGCTCGGCCTAGCTGCGGCAGGTCAGCCCGCCATCGACCACCAGCGTGATCCCCGTGACGTATTTCGATTCGTCGGAGGCGAGGAACAGCGCGGCGTTGGCGACGTCGAAGGCGTCGCCCATGTGCCCCATCGGCACCTGCGCATCGCGCTTCTTCCACATCTCCTCGACATCGCCCTTGGCGTAGCTCGCGGCCAGACCCGCGGAGTGCTCGACCATCGGCGTCTTCATCAGGCCGGGCAGGATCGCATTGACGCGGACGTGCCTGGCCGCGAACTCGACCGCAGTCGTGCGCGTCATCTGGTTCATCGCCGCCTTGCTGGCGCCGTAGCTGACATAGGAGATGCCGACCTGGCGGATCGAGGCGACCGAGGAGATGTTGATGATCGAGCCGCCGCCCTGCCCGATCATGACGGGAATGACGTGCTTCATCGCCAGATACGCGCTTTTGAGGTTGACCGCGAACACGCGGTCCCACTCGGCTTCCTCGACATCGACGACGCTGCCCATCTCGGCGATGCCGACATTGTTGTCGAGCACGTCGATGCGGCCATAGGCCGCAAGGCAGGCCTTCACCATGGCCTCGACCTCGGCCGCCTTCGATACATCGGCGGTGAACGCCGCGGCCTTGCCGCCCTCGTCCGAAATGATCGAGGCGGTCTCGGCTGCGGCGTCCTTGTTGCGGTCGACGCAGAACACTTTTGCGCCGTGCCGCGCGAAGGTCACGGCGGCGGCCTTGCCATTGCCCCAGCCCGGCCCGATCGACCCGGCGCCCACCACCAGCGCCACCTTGCCCTCGAGACGATGCATCGCGTTTCTCCGTCGCTGTTCGTTATTCGTTACAGGCGCTCATCGTGATGGTCGCAGCGCCGATCTCATGACCGAATATCTCGGAGAGCGTCCGGCATTGTCCCTCGGCGCAAACCCGCCATTCCCCGGCCACCCCGGAATTGGCCAGCACGATCCGCGACAGCGGCCCGCGCTGCGGCTGCCACTGAAACCAGCCATCGACCAGCCGCGCCACGGCAAGCTCAAGATGCCCGCTCGGCATTTTGGACAGGGGTTGCATTTTCTCCGCCGCCGGCCCACGCGCCACACTCAATCCGGACCTGCAGTTCTCGGCCAGCGGATAGATGACGAAGCCTCTCGCGGGCAGCGGCACCCCTCTGGCCTTTGAGGGCGTGTACGACCATGAGATTGGGGGCCGCGCCGCCCGGGGAGCCCTGTGAGCCCTGGGCGAGCGCAGATGAAGCTCGCCCACGGAGGTCGCGTCCGAGGTCGGGGACTGGTTGGCCAGCGGCCGAGGCGCCGTGGTCGGGGGCGCGATGGGCTGGGCCGTCAATAGGGCGGCGGCCAGCCCCAGAGCAGACAAGGACATGGCGGAGCTCCGTGTGGGAACCCCGCCATGCTACGTCCGATCGTGCGGACGTGAGGATTAACTTTTGGACAGAAAGCCCTAGGCCTGCATCGTCCAGCCTTCGACGCCCATGGCCGCCTGGCGGATCGCCTCCGAGCGGGTGGGGTGCGGGTGGCAGGTGCGGGCGATGTCTTCCGACGCGCCGCCGAACTCCATGGCCACGCAGACTTCGGCGATCATGTCGCCGACGTTCGGGCCCACGGCGTGAGCGCCCAGGATGCGATCGGTCTTGGCGTCGGCCAGGATCTTCACGAAGCCGTCGGTCTCGTGGTTGATCTTGGCGCGGCTGTTGGCCAGGAACGGGAACTTGCCGACCTTGTAGGCGACACCCTCGGCCTTCAGCTCGTCCTCGGTCTTGCCGACCGTGGCCACCTCGGGGCTGGTGTAGACGACGCCCGGGATGATGCCGTAGTTCACATGGCCGGCCTTGCCCGCGATCATCTCGATGCAGGCCACGCCTTCGTCCTCGGCCTTGTGGGCCAGCATCGGACCCGAGGTCACGTCGCCGATCACCCACACGCCAGCGACGCCGGTCTTGAAATGGTCGTTGGCGATCATGCCGCGCTTGTCCGGCGTGATCCCGACCGTCTCCAGGCCCAGGCCTTGGGTGTACGGACGACGGCCGATGGCGACCAGCACGTAGTCGGCCTCGATCGCCTGGGCGTCGCCGCCGGCGACGGGCTCGAAGCCGAGCTTCACGCCCTTGGCCGAGGCCGTCGCGCCGGTGACCTTGGCGCCCAGCTGGAACTTGAAGCCCTGCTTGGTCAGGATCTTCTGGAAGGCGTTGGCCACTTCGGTGTCGGTGCCCGGCAGGATGCGGTCCAGATATTCGACGACGGTGACTTCCGCGCCCAGGCGCTTCCAGACCGAGCCCAGCTCCAGGCCGATCACGCCGGCGCCGACGACCACCAGGTGCTTGGGCACTTCCGGCAGCGACAGCGCGCCGGTGGAGTCGACGATGCGCTTGTTATCGATCGTCACGCCCGGCAGCGGGGTCGGCTCCGAGCCGGTGGCGATCACGATGTTCTTGGTCTCGAGGGTGGTTTCCGAACCGTCCTCGGCCTTGACCACGACCTTGCCGGCGCCGTCGATGCGGCCCCAGCCCTTCACGTAGTCGACCTTGTTCTTCTTCATCAGGAACTCGACGCCCTTGGTCAGGGCTTCGACGCTCTCGGCCTTCTGGGCCATCATCTGGGGCAGGTTCAGCTTGGGCTTCACCTCGATGCCCAGCTTGGCGAATTCGGGACCCGTGGCGGAGGCGTACATTTCCGAGGCGTGCAGCAGCGCCTTCGAGGGCATGCAGCCGACGTTCAGGCAGGTGCCGCCCAGCTTGCCGCGACCTTCGACGATCGCGGTCTTCAGGCCCAGCTGGCCAGCGCGGATCGCCGCGTTGTAGCCACCAGGACCGCCACCGATGATGACGACGTCGTACTGAGCCATGGGTCTATCGCCTTCAGGACGCGCCGGGATCGGCGCCGGACAAGATATGGGGCCTCGCCGGCCTTTTGTCAGACCTTTGGAGGCGCGTGTTCCTTAGAACCAGAGTGTTAAAAACGAAACCACCTTTCGTCGTCCGCGGCCTTGAAACAAAAGGAAAATGGGCGAGTCGGGCATCCTCGGCGCGAGGACGGCCATAAGCTTGACATTGAGACGCCTGGAGAGCGCCACCATGCGGTGTCGTCATAGGGGCATGAAGCCGCGCGCCCTTCTCTTCGCGGCCCTGGCCGCCGTCGCCCTCACTGGTGTTCTGGCCAAGCCAGCGCCCGCCTGGACCGGCCCCGTCGCCGTTCCCAGCGACCGCCCCGGCGACAGCTTGGCGGTGCTCTATTCGGGCGACGGCGGCTGGGGATCTCTGGACCAGAAGGTCGCCCGCCGGCTGGCCGACAACGGCGTGCCGACGATCGGCGTCAACTCGCTGGCCTATTTCCGCGGGGACAGGACGGCGGACGGCGTCGCGGCCGATCTCGCCGCCAGCGTCCGCGCCTATGGCCGCCAGTGGGGACGCGGCAAGGTGATCCTGATCGGCTATTCCTTCGGCGCCGACGCGCTGCCGGCGATCATTCCGAAACTGCCGGCGGACGTGCGCGCCCAGATCCGCCGCGTGGTTCTGATCGGGACGGGACCGGACGGTGATCTGCGCTTCCACCCGGCCAGCTGGCTGAACCTGGCGCCGAACGACTCCTTCCCCGTGGCCCCGGCGATCGCGGCCCTGAAGGACCTTAAGATCACCTGCGTCTATGGCGACAAGGAACGCCACGACATCTGCCCAGACCTGCCCGACGACGAGGTCGCCAAGGTCCGCCTGCCCGGCGGCCACCACTTCAACGGCGACTACGCCGCCCTCGGCGAGGTGGTGCTGAAGGCCAGCCGCTAGAGCGGCGCGGCCAAGCCATGCTTGTTCGCCAGATGGCGGGTGATCGGCCGGGCGTCGGTCAGGAACGACAGGCCGTTCGCCGACAGGATCTCGCCGTGCGGACCCGCGTCGGGCGCGGCCTCGGCCAGGATCAGGGTCGGGGCGTTCTGGTGGCTCTCGCCCAAGCGCTCGACCAAAGCGGCGCGCGGCCGGGCGTAGTCGACACGGACGATCTCCAGCGCCTCGCGCAGCGCGGGATAGGTCGTCAGATAGCCCTCCATCATCGCGCAGTCGGGGCAGAAACGCTGGACGCCGTCCTTCTCGAAGTACGGCTTCAGCAGATAGAGCGTGTCCTTGGCCATCGCGCGGATCCCGGAAATGCGAACGGCCCCGACGTAGGACGCCGGGGCCGCGAATGCAAAGAAGCCCGCCGGTGAGGGCGGGCTTCCCGTGGTTCTTAGAGGTCCAGCAGCAAGCGCTGCGGGTCTTCCAGGGCTTCCTTGACCTTGACCAGGAAGGTCACGGCGCCGGCGCCGTCGACCACGCGGTGGTCGTAGGACAAAGCGAGGTACATCATCGGACGGATCTCGATCTTGCCGTTGACGACCATCGGACGTTCCTTGATGGCGTGCATGCCCAGGATGCCCGACTGCGGCGCGTTCAGGATCGGGGTCGACATCAGCGAGCCGTAGATGCCGCCGTTGGTGATCGTGAAGGTGCCGCCCTGCATGTCCTCGATGGCCAGGCCGCCGGTGCGGGCCTTCTTGCCGAGGTCGCCGATGGTCTTTTCGATCTCGGCCAGGTTCAGCACGTCGGCGTCACGGACGACCGGAACCACCAGGCCCTTGTCGGTGCCGACGGCGACGCCGATGTCGTAGTGGTTCTTGTAGATGATGTCCTGACCGTCGATCTCGGCGTTGACGTCCGGGATCGCCTTCAGCGCGGCCACGACGGCCTTGGTGAAGAACGACATGAAGCCCAGCTTCACGCCGTGGCGCTTTTCGAACACGTCCTTGTACTGGCTGCGCAGCGCCATCACGTTGGTCATGTCGACCTCGTTGAAGGTCGTCAGCATGGCGGCGGTGTTCTGGGCTTCCTTCAGGCGGCGAGCGATCGTCTGACGCAGGCGCGTCATCTTCACGCGTTCCTCGCGCTCGTGCAGGGCGCGCGGCGCGGCCGGAGCGGCGGCCGGAGCCGGAGCCGAAGCGCGGGCTTCCAGAGCGGCCAGGGCGTCGCCCTTGGTCACGCGGCCGTCCTTGCCGGAACCGGCGACGTCGGTGGCGGCCAGGCCCTTCTCGGCCAGGATCTTGGCGGCGGCGGGCATGGCCACGTCGCCCTTGTTGGCGGCAGGGGCGGGTGCAGCAGCAGCCGGCGCGGCGACCGACGCGGTCGTGGCGGGGGCGGCAACGCCGGCCTTGCCTTCCGTGTCGAT
>CAKZJK010000621.1 GCA_936942565.1 uncultured Caulobacter sp.
GTCCAGCGTCACGGTGGCGGCGATCCCACCGTCCTTGGACAGGCGCACCCAGGCGTCGTCGATGAAGGTGCCAGGCGTGATGACCAGGCGCATCGGCCGGGTGATCCCGCCATAGTTCTCCCAGTCCGTCACCGGCGGCGGCACGCCGTCGGCCTGGGGCGTGGAGTCGACCCCGACCGTCAGCCGATTGTCGCTGGCGCGAAGGACGTTCGTGACCTCCAGCGAGAACGGCGTGAAGCCGCCCTCGTGCTCGCCGACGGGCTTGCCGTTCAGGTAGACCTTGGCGGTGTAGTTCACGGCCTCGAAGCGCAGGAAGGCGCGTTGGCCGGGCTTCAGCGGCGGCGCGTCGAAGCGGCGCTGGTACCACATCAGGCCCTGATAGTAGCGCAGGGTCGGGTCGTGCCCGATCCAGCCCTGGGGCAGGGTGGCGATCGGGCTCTTGTCCATGTCGTATTCGTAGAGCGCGTTCGGCTTGGCCCGCGTCAGGGCGTCGACATCGACGTCGTCGTAGCGTCGGTGGCCGGGGCCGGGCGCGCCGCGGTGGAAGCCGGCCAAGCCGTCGCGATAGGGATCGACGGAGTAACGCCAGGTCCCCGAGAGATCCACGCCTTCGCGCAGATCGGCGCGGGTCAGCGTGGGCGAGGAGGCCATGGCTCCGAACGGCGACGCGATCATCAGGGCGCACGCCGCGCCGATCAGGGTCTTCAGTCCCATTGCCATCCTATCCTCCCGCGGCCTTTTGGCCTTCCGGAGGTTGAAGCATGGTCCGGCGCGCGCGGATAGTGGTCAGGCCAGTGCCCTAAAAGAAAGGCGGCCTCGAAGCCGAGGCCGCCTCCCTTTGTCGTCGTCGCGGGAGCTCTAGAAGCTCTTGCGGACGGTCACGCCGTAGGTGCGCGGGGCGTTCGGATAGCCGCTGTAGCTGCCATCCTGGGCCACGGTCGGGAAGGTCGAGATCAGGCTGTTGTCCTTGGTCAGGTTACGCGCCCAGACCATGACCTCGATCTGCTTGGCCGTGTTGGTGACGCCGACGCTGGCGTTGACCACCTTCTGGCCCCAGGTCGACAGCTCCGGCGGGGTGGTCTCGGTCAGCTGGGTCTTGCTGGTGTAGTCGTACTCCACCCGGGCGTAGCCCTGGTAATCGCCGCCGAAGTCGTGGTTGACCGTCGCCGAGGTCGAGAACGACCACTTCGGGATGCCGGCCGGACGATCGCCGGTCAGGTCGCGGAAGTTCGGACGGCGGCCGGTGGCCGGATCAACCGGGCAGCGGACGGTGTCGTAGTTCACGCAAGCCGCGCCAGTGAACTTGTCGTACTTCGGATCCAGGTAGGTCACCGCGGCCGCCAGGTTCAGCCAGCTGACCGGGCGCCAGGCGCTGTCGACCTCGAAGCCCTTCACCGACTCCTCGCCGGCGTTGACCAGGCTGTAGCCCAGGCCGGTGAAGGCGTTGGACTGGAAGCCCTTGATCGACTGCTTGAACACCGCGACGTTGGCGTAGCCGCCCGGGAAGTTGGCCTTCACGCCCAGTTCGTAGACGTCGACGTTCTCCGGATTGGCCGTGCGGCCCACGCCGTTGGCGTTCGGCGGACGGCTGTCGGACGACAGGTTGTAGGCGCCGGCCTTCCAGCCCGTGGAGTAGCTGACATAGGCGTTGATGGCGCCGAAGTCGTAGGCCGCGCGCACCGCGTAGGTGATCTTGTCGGCCTTCAACTCGCCGGACTCGCTGGCGTTCGGGAAGTTGACCGGCCCGTGGTTGGTGGTGTTGCCGTAGAAGAACTGCAGGGCGCCCAAGGCGCTATACAGGTTGCCGGGCAGGCCAAGGGCCGTGAACTGCGGCACCGCCCCCAGGTTCAGCGCCGAGAACGGGTCGTTCATGACGACGTTCGAGCGGGCCTTCTTGTCGTCGTTCAGGTAGGCGAGTCCGCCCGTCAGGGTCAGCTTGTCGGTGACGCGGTAGTCGACCTGGCCGAACAGCGAGTACGACGTCTGCTTCATGTTGTAGTAGTCGTCGATGCCCTGGCCGGGCTGGAAGTAGGTCAGGCCCGGACGCACCAGGGTCGGGGTGGCCAGGCTCTGCAGGAATTCCAGCGCGTAGAGGTTCGACCGACCGGTCAGCGCCGGACGCAGCGTCGCGGGCAGGGCGCCCAGCAGCGTGGCCGGCACCGGACCCGACAGGGCCTCGGCGAAGGCGCGGATGTCCGTGCCATAGGTGATGGTGCGGCCGGTATCGAGCTTTTCGTTCTGATAGAAGCCGCCGATCAGCCAGTTGATCGGACCGTCGCCGCTGGAGGCCAGCCGGACTTCCTGGGTGAAGGTCTTGATGGC
>CAKZJK010000622.1 GCA_936942565.1 uncultured Caulobacter sp.
TTTTTCGTTTAAGGGCTGCTTCGTTCAAGGGTTTTGGGCCATGACCACCACCAACCCCTACGCCGCCGGCGCGCGCGGCCTGTGCCCCCACTGCGGCGAGGGCTATCTGTTCGACGGCTTCCTGAAGGTGACGCCGGTGTGCGAGGCCTGCGGCTTCGAGCTGGGCAAGTACGAGACCGGCGACGGCGCGGCGACCTTCGTGATCCTGATCGCCGGGACGGTCTGCGCCTTCGGGGCGCTGTTCTCGATGTTCGCCGGGAACTGGCCGGTTTGGCTGCTGCTGGTCGTCTGGCTACCGGCCGTGCTCGTCATCACGCTTGGACTCATGCGGCCGGCCAAGGGCCTGATGGTCGCCGCCCAGGTCGCCCAGAAGGCCTCCGAGGCGGGACGTGGCGATGTCTGATGCTCAGCCCAGGAAGGCCGGCTTTCCCCTCGGCCTGACGATCGCCACGGCGATCGCGTTCGCCATCCTCTGCGGCCTGGGCGCGTGGCAACTCCAGCGCCTGCATTGGAAGGAGGGCGTTCTTGCTCGGATCGAGGCGCTGAAGACCGCGCCGGCCATGCCCTTGGTCCAGGTACTCACGGAAAAGGCGCGTCCCGAAGACCTGGCCTGGACACGGGTCAGCGTCGATTGCGGCGACGTGGCCGGCGAGCCTCTGCCGCTGGTCTACGGCGTCCGCGACGGCGACGTCGTCTGGCGCGCCCAGGCGCCCTGCGCCGTGCTGGCCGGCCCGTACAACATGATCCTGGTGGATCGAGGCGTCGTTCCCGCCCTGAGCGGTCAGGTCGCGCCTCCGCCGAGGTCCTTCGCGCCGCCGCGCCGGGTCGTGGGTGTGTTGACCCCGATCAGCCAACTCGGCGGCGATCGCGCCAAGGTCTTCGAGCGCTTCCCCGGCCGTAAGCCCGCGCCGCTGGTGCTGATGGCGGAGACGGAAGCCCCCGCGCCCGCCGGACTGACGCCGGCGCCGCTTCCGGCAGAAATTTCCAATCGGCACCTCGAATACGCCCTGACGTGGTTTGGTCTTGCCGTAACCCTGCTGTTTATCTATGCCGCCATGCTCTGGCGAAGAGTGAGACCCTGATGCGTTACGTGTCGACCCGCGGGCAGTCCGCGCCCATCGGCTTCCTGGATGCGGTGCTGGCCGGCCTGGCCCCCGACGGCGGGCTGTACGTGCCGTCCGAGTGGCCGAGCTTCCGCTCGTCCGAGATCGCGGCTTTCGCCGGCAAGTCCTACGCGCAGGTCGCGGCCGCCGTGGTCGGCAAGTTCGTCGGCGACGACATCCCCAAGGAAGACCTGGCCCAGATGTGCGAGGAGGCCTACGCTACCTTCGCCCACACCGCCGTCGTCCCGCTGAAGCAACTGGGGCCCAACCAGTTCCTGCTGGAGCTGTTCCACGGCCCGACCCTGGCCTTCAAGGACGTGGCCATGCAGCTGCTGGGGCGTCTGTACGACTACGTGCTCGAGCGCCAGTCACGGAAGATGACCATCATCTGCGCCACTTCGGGCGACACCGGCGGCGCGGCCGTCGAGGCGTTCCGCGGACGCAAGAACGCCCGCATCGTCGCGCTCTTCCCCGAGGGCCGCATCAGCGCCGTGCAGCGCCGGTTCATGACCACGGCGACCGACGCCAACGTCGCCTGCATCTCGGTGCTGGGCTCGTTCGACGACTGCCAGGCGATCGTCAAGCAGGCCTTCCAGGACGACCAGTTCCGTCACGGCGTCGACCTGTCCGGTGTGAACTCGATCAACTGGGCCCGGATCGCGGCCCAGAGCGTCTACTACTTCACCGCCGCCGTCGCCCTTGGCGCGCCCGCTCGCGAGGTGGCGTTCGTGGTGCCGACCGGCAACTTCGGCGACGCTTACGCCGCCTATGTCGCCAAGAAGCTGGGCCTGCCGATCCACTCGATCACGGCGGCGACCAATTCCAACGACATCCTGGCCCGCGCCTTCGAGACCGGCCGTTACGCGCGCGGCGCGGTGGCCGCGACCCAGAGCCCGGCCATGGATATCCAGGTCGCCAGCAACTTCGAGCGCCTCTATTTCGAAGCCGTCCGCCGTGACGCGACCGAGACCGAGCGGGCCTTCCGCGCCTTCGCCGACACGGGCCTGCTCGACATCCCGCCGGCCGCCCACGCCTGGATGCGCGAGCTGTTCCGCGGGGCCTCGGTCAGCGAGGCCGACACGATCTGGATGTCGAGGATCGACATGAACATGCCGAACACCATCGCAAAGAAGGCAATGATGCGCCTTGTGGTCAGTTCCGGGGCGGCGGTGGGCAGGTTCGCAGCCGGACGCGGTGCTGTGCTGATCGGCTTGACGCCATCC
>CAKZJK010000623.1 GCA_936942565.1 uncultured Caulobacter sp.
CGACCGCCGCCCAGAAGCCCCTGGTTGAACAGGATCGTCACCCCAGCGCCCGTCAGCCGCTTGGCGTCCGGCGAGATCGGGTCGTACGAGAACATCCGCGTCTCGGCGCGCGCGGCCGAGGCCGACATCAGGATCAGGGCCGCGAGCGCCCAGCCGGCCTTGATCATCGCTTCAGATGCAGGTTCGCCGCCTGCGGATCGAAGCCGGTCAGACGCCAGGTCGCGCCCTCGCGCGTGAAGGTCAGCAGGCAAGGCCCGTCCTTCTTGGCCGCGCAGACCCGGCCGTCGCCGGCCGGGCGAAGCGTGCTGGCGATCGCGATGCGGCCCGGGATCGGGCGGTCGGGGGTGTAGCCGTAATAGGTCGCCGCCGCGTGGAAGGTCTCGGGCCGGATCAGCGCCTCTCCGGCCACGTCGGCGATCGGTCCCGCCGCCAGGGCGGCCAGGGCGGCCAAGCCGTCGCTCGATCCGCCGCGCCGGCGCGCCTCGTCCATCAGCCGCGCCTCGATCTGCCCCTTCAGCGCGCGGCGATCGACATGGGCGTCGAAGCGCGCCCGGTCGTTGTCGCGGATCGCCACCAGAAGGTCGTGGACGTCGCCCGCGGCGTCGTAGCGGTCGGCAGTCGCGCACGCGGTCAAGGACGCGGCGACGGCGGTCAGAGCGAGGAGAGCCTTGATACGCATGACGAAGGCGTAGCGCCGGATTGGGGCGATTTCCAGTCTCGCGGGCTTCGCCAAAGACAAAGGGCGCGGACCTCGCGGTCCGCGCCCTCCAGCATTTCCGATCTTACAGCCAGCCCTAGTCGAGTTGGCGCTTGATCTCTTCGACGGTGAAGCACTCGATCACGTCGCCGACCTTGATGTCCTGGAAGCCGGCGAACATCATGCCGCATTCCTGACCGACGGGGACTTCGTTGACCTCGTCCTTGAAGCGCTTGAGCGTCTGCAGGGTGCCCAGCTCGAGCACCACGATGTCCTGACGGATGATCCGGACCTTGGCGCCCTTGCGGACAACGCCTTCGGTGACCTTACAGCCGGCGACCTTGCCGACCTTGGAGATGTCGAAGGCCTGCAGGACCTCGGCGTTGCCGAGGAAGGTTTCGCGCTGGATCGGGGCCAGCATGCCCGAGAGCACGCCTTTGATGTCGTCCAGCAGGTCGTAGATGATCGCGTAGTAGCGGATCTCGACCCCTTCGCGCTCGGCCAGGGCTCGCGCCTGGGCCGAGGCCCGGACGTTGAAGCCGATGACCGGCGCGCCGGCGCCCTTGGCCA
>CAKZJK010000624.1 GCA_936942565.1 uncultured Caulobacter sp.
CGCGCCGCGCCACCTCCCCCTAATGGGGAGGAAGATCACGCCACCCGCGTATTCCCCAAATCCACCGCTCCCCCGCACGCTCCACACCGCACGACCGGCTCCAGCCGCGCTCCACACCGGTGTGTCAGGATTTCCGGACTTCCCTCGCTTCCCGCCAGCCAACGATCGCCCCAGGCCATCAGCGCCACGATCAACGGGAAGAAGTCGCGGCCCTCCTTGGTCAACCGGTACTCCCAGCGTTCCGGCTTCTCCTGGTAGCGGACCCGCTCCAGCATGCCGCGCTCGACCAGACGTCCCAGGCGTTCGGTCAGGATGTTGCTGGCGACCTTCAGCTCGGCCTGGAAGTCGGTGAACCGGCGCTGGCCATAGAAGGCCGCGGCCAGGACGTGGGCGGTCCAACGGTCGCCGAGCACCTCGATCCCGCGCTCCAGCATCGGGTGCAACGACGGGCCGCCGACGTCGTCGTGGCTGGCGCGGCGCGAGTGGCGGGCCGGCGGGGCGGGCTCCAGCCCCGCGCCAGGACCTGGAGAGATCGTGACGTCGCGCACCTTCACCCCCTCGCCGCAGGCCTCGCAGACCAGGATCGGCCGCAGCGGCTGGCCGCAGGTCTGGTGAACGATCTGGTGCGAGGGGCAGGCGGGATCGAAGCGCCAGCGCATCTCCCAGCCCAGCAGCATCAGCGCCGAGTCGTAGAGGTCGCGGCCCATCGGCGTCAGGCGATACTCGTGGCGCGGCGGCCGGGCCTGATACTGGACCCGCGTCAGGACGCCGGCGGTCTCGAGCCGCTTCAGTCGATCGGTCAGCAGCGAGCGCGCCACGCCGGTCATGGCCGCGAAGCCGTCGAAGCGCTTCACGCCCATGAAGGCCGCGTACAGGATCAGCAGGGTCCAGCGGTCGCCGATCAGGTTCAGCGCGCGGGCGGCTGAACTGCGGCGGACCAGGGCCGGGGAAGCGGCGGGGGCCTTCTGCGGGACCATGACGCTTGGTGGGACGCTTCGGAGCGGCGTGTCAACGGCGTGGACTTCGGCATGGACACAGATGGGGTCGCTTGTATAATCGAACTAACTAGAAAACGGGAGGAGCCGGCATGGTCTATGTGCTGGGCGGCTGGCAGAGCGACTTCGCCGCCAACTGGGCCCGCGAGGGCAAGGAGCTGGCCGACGCCTTCGCCGAGGCCGTGGGGCAGGGGCTGGCCGCCGTCGACCTCGAACCCGAAGACGTCGAGACCGGCCACGTCGGCAACTTCGCCGCCGAACTGTTCGCGGGCCAGGGCCTGCTGGGCGGCATGTTCGGCCTGGTCCACCCCGCCTTCGACGGCCTGCCGACCGCGCGGCACGAGGCGGCCTGCGCCTCGGGCAGCGTCGCGGTGCTGGCGGCCACGGCCGAGATCGAGGCCGGGCGCTATGATCTGGCCTGCGTGGTCGGGATCGAGCAGATGCGCAACGTCCCCGGCCAGAAGGCGGCCGAGAACCTGGGCAGCGCCGCCTGGGCCGGCCACGAGTTCCAGGACGCCCGCTTCCTGTGGCCGCGCGCCTTCTCCGACCTCGCCGACGAGTACGACCGCCGCTACGGCCTGAAGTACGAGCACCTGATGGGCATCGCCGAGGTCAACTTCGCCAACGGCCGGCGCAACCCGAACGCCCAGACGCGGAGCTGGGACTTTGGGCCCGACGCCTTCACCGCCGACGACGTCGCCAATCCGGTGGTCGAGGGCCGCACGCGCAAGCAGGACTGTGGCCAGGTCACCGACGGGACGGCAGTGGTGTTCCTGGCCTCCGAGGCGCGGGCCAAGGCCTATGCCGACGAGCGCGGTGTCGCGCTGGACAGCATCCC
>CAKZJK010000625.1 GCA_936942565.1 uncultured Caulobacter sp.
GGCCAGGCAGGGCCTGACCGGCAGGGCGTCCCGCCGCCTGAGGGGTGGCGGGACAGGTTGGATCAAACGTTCAGCAGCAGGAATTCCCGCTCCCACGGGCTGATCGTGCGCATGAAGGTCTCGTACTCGGCCTGCTTCACGCGGTCGTAGGCGGCGCAGAAGGTGGGACCGAGAATGTCGACCAGGGGCTGGCAGGCCTCGAACAGCTTCAGCGAGTCCGACAGGCTGCGCGGCAGCTGCACGCCCAGCACGCTGGCGTCGGTGGCGACCGGCTCGGAGGGCTTGAGGCCCTGGACCATGCCCAGATAGCCCGCCGCCAGAGAGGCCGCGATCGCCAGGTACGGATTGGCGTCCGACGAAGGGATGCGGTTCTCCAGGCGCCGGTTGGCCGGGTCCGACGGCGGCACCCGCAGGCCGCAGGTGCGGTTGTCGTAGCCCCACTGGGTGTTGACCGGCGCGCCGCTGTCCCGAGCGATGCGGCGATAGCTGTTCACGTACGGCGCCAGGATCGCCATGATCGCCGGCAGGAAGGTCTGCTGGCCGGCGATGAAGCCGTGGAAGAGGTCGCTCTCCTCGCCCTTCTCGTCGGAGAACAGGTTGCGCCCCTTCTTGTCGACGATCGACTGGTGGATGTGCATGGCGCTGCCCGGCTCGGACGCCATGGGTTTGGCCATGAAGGTCGCGTAGATCTCGTGCTCCAGCGCCACCTCGCGGATGGTGCGCTTCATCATGAAGACCTGGTCGGCCAGCTCCAGCGGATGGCCGTGCCGCAGGTTGATCTCCATCTGCGCCACGCCGCTCTCGTGGATCAGGGTGTCGATCTCCAGGCCCTGGCGCTCGGAGTATTCGTACATGTCCTCGAACAGGGCGTCGAACTCGTTGACGGCGCTAATCGAATAGCCCTGGCGGCCCGTTTCCGGACGGCCAGACCGCCCGATCGGGGGTTTGAGCGGATAGTCGGGATCGGTGTTGCGATCGACCAGATAGAACTCGATCTCCGGCGCGACGATCGGGCTCCAGCCCTTCTCGTCATAGAGCGCCAGAACCCGGCGCAGCACCTGGCGGGGCGACTCCTCGACCGGGCGGCCGTCGGGGTGGAAGGCGTCGTGGATGACCTGGGCCGTCGGGTCCTGGGCCCACGGCACGGCAGCCAGGGTCGCGAAGTCGGGGGTCAGGAAGATGTCGGTGTCGGACTGGACCGCGTTCACCGCCCCCTCGAACTCGGGGAAGTCGCCGGTGATGGTCTGGTAGAACACCGCCAGCGGCAGGTTCATCGACGGCGTGCCGAGGAACTTGCGCACCGGCATGATCTTGCCGCGCGCCACGCCGGCCAGATCGGGCACCACGCACTCGATCTCCTCGATGTGCTGGCGCGCGAACCAGTCCTTGGCCTCCTCGATCGTCGAGACGCCGCGATCCAGGATCTGGTCGCGCTTGGCCTTGTTGTGCTTGGGCTTCATGACACGCTCTTTCCAACTGTCATCCCGGACAAGCGCGTAGCGCGCCGATCCGGGACCGCGGGAAACGTCGCGCTTGTGGCGGTCCCGGCTCTCCGCTTCGCCGCGGCCGGGATGACAGCATAGGCGCCCCTCATGACACCGCCTCCGGCTTCAGCGCGCGGAGGATGGGCTCGGCTTCGGTCAGGGACTTCTCAATGATCCCGACCAGCTCGTCGATCTCGGCGTGGGTGATGATCAGCGGCGGGCAGCAGACGATGCTGTCGCGGATGGCGCGGACCATCAGGCCGTTCTTGATGCAGATGTCGCGGACGATCGGACCCGCCTCGCCTTCCTTGTCGAGGAAGCGATGGTTGGTCCCCTTCTCGCGCACGATCTCGACCGCGCCGATCAAGCCCAGCGACCGGGTCTCGCCGACCAGCGGGTGGCCGTTCAGCCGGGCCAGGGCCTTGGCGAGGTAAGGGCCGGCGTCCTCGCGAGCGCGCTCGACCAGGCCCTCGCGCTCGATGATCTCGATGTTCTTCAGCGCCACGGCCGCGCAGGTCGGGTGGCCCGAATAGGTAAAGCCGTGGATGAAGTCGCCGCCCTTCTCGCGCAGCTCGGCGACGATGTGGTCGGCGACGCCCACGGCGCTGATCGGCAGGTAGCCGGACGACAGGCCCTTGGCCATGGCGATCAGGTCCGGCTTGATGCCGTAGTGCTGGTGGCCGAACCATTGGCCCAGGCGCCCAAAGCCGCAGATCACCTCGTCGCAGACCAGCAGGATGCCGTACTTGCGGCACAGAGCCTCGACCGCGGGCCAGTAGCCGTCCGGCGGGATGATCACCCCGCCCGCGCCCTGCACTGGCTCGCCGATGAAGGCCGCGACGTTCTCGGGGCCGACCTCCAGGATCTTGTCCTCGATCTCTTTCACGGCGCGGTCACGGAAGGCCGCCGGGTCCTCGCCGAAGCCCTCGCCGAACGGATAGGGCTGCATCACGTGGTGGACGCCGGGGATCGGCAGGTCGCCCTGCACATGCATGTGCTTCATGCCGCCCAGCGACACGCCCGCCACGGTCGAGCCGTGATAGGCGTTCCAGCGGCTGATGAAGGCGGTGCGGCTGGGCTGGCCCTTCAGCTTCCAATAGTGGCGGACCAGGCGGAAGACCGTGTCGTTGGCCTCCGAGCCCGACGAGTTGAAGAACACGTGGGTCAGGTGGCCGCCCATCTTCTCGGCGATCTTGGCCGCCAGCTTCACGGTCGGCGGCGTCGTCGTCTTGAAGAAGGTGTTGTAGTACGGCAGCTCCAGCATCTGCTCGTAGGCGGCTTCCGCCAGCTCGGTGCGCCCGTAGCCGACATTGACGCACCACAGGCCCGCCATCCCGTCGAGGATGCGGTGGCCGTCGCCGTCGGTGATGTAGCAGCCCTCGGCGCGGGTCACGATCCGGCTGCCGCCCAGCTCGAAGATGACCTTGTGGTCGGCCTGGGCCGGCAGGTGGTGGGCGAGGTCGAGACGCTTGAGCTCGGCGACGTCGTGGTTGCGGATGGGGACGGTCATCTTGAAGCTCCTGGGGTATCGACGACGAGCGGCGCGCCTCTGAGGGCGCGTCCGAAGATTTCGAAGAAGATTTGCGATTGCCGGTTCTGGGCCGGCTTCCATTCGGGGTGCCATTGGACGGCCAGCACGGGCGCGCCGTTGACGGTGGCGGAGAAGCCCTCGACCACGCCGTCCGGGGCGCGGGCCTCGACGGCGAGGCCTTCGCCCAGCCGGTCGACACCCTGGTAGTGGACCGAATTGACCACCGCCGCCTCGGCGCCGAACGCTCGGGCCAGCACGCCGCCGGGGGTCAGGGCGACCTCGTGCGCGTGGTCGAACATGCCGTTGAAGTCGACGTCGTCGGGGGCGTGGTGGGCGATGAGATCGGGGCTTGAGGACGTGTCCCGCCGCAGCGTGCCGCCGAACGCGACATTGATCTCCTGGAAGCCCCGGCAGATGCCGAACACCGGCTTGCCCAGGTCCAGCATGGCCTTGATCAGGTCGGCGGTCATGCCGTCGCGCGCCGCGTCGAACGGACCCGGCGCGTCGCCAATCTCCTCGCCATAGAGCGCCGGGTCGAGGTTCGAGGGGCTGCCCGTCAGCATCAGCCCGTCCAGCCGCCCGGCGACCTCGGCCGCCCGCATCCGACCCGGCAGCGACGGGACCAGCAGGGCGGCCACGTCCGCGTGGGCCATCGTCGCCTCGACATAGCGGCTCATCACCGCCTGGGCGGGCTCGACGCCGACCGTGCGCGTGCAGCAGATGATCCCGGCGACGGGGCGGGTGGTCATTCGAGACCTCCGATTTCCCCGGCGAATGCCGGGGCCCAGATCGAAGGCGCCAGGCTCTGACGGGCTGGTGCATCAAGTGAGCGCGACATCATCGAGCGCTCTGGGTGAATCTGGGTCCCGGCATTCGCCGGGAAGGTCGGATTGTGGTTAGGCATGGGTCACGACAACAGCACCGCCGGCGAGCAGGCGTGCCAGCACAGCCACACCGTCTCGCCCAGCTTGAAGTCTTCCTGGTCCCAGCGGGTCAGGTTCGAGCGTTGGACCTTCACCCGTCTTCCACCGGCGATCTCCACCTCGTAGGTCGAGGAGCCGCCCAGATACGCCTCGTGCTTGATGACGCCCGCCACCGCGTTGAAGCCCTTGGGGCAGTCGCCCAGGTTGGGCGGCTCGTCGCCTTCCTTCTTGTGCAGCTCGATCTTCTCGGGGCGGATCGCAACCGCGACCTTGCTCTCGCTGATCGGAACAACGGGCTGGGCCGCGACGAGTCCGCCGGCGTTGGCGGTCGCCACCCGAAGCCGGTGCGGCTCCCGCGCGGTCACCTCACCCTCGAACAGGTTGACGTCACCGACGAACTCCGCCACCCAGCGCGACGCCGGCTCTTCATACAGGCGGCGCGGCGCCGCGACAGGCCCTCGACGTAATAGAACACCCACAGCGGCCGCTCGCGCGGCAGCGGCTTGCCCACCAGCTCGCCGACCAGTTGCGCCAGCTGC
>CAKZJK010000626.1 GCA_936942565.1 uncultured Caulobacter sp.
CCTTATCCTCTAAAGTTTAGAGCGTTTTTGATCCGATCACCGTTTTACGGTGATCGGAAAACGCTCTAGGAGCGCCGCCTCGACAGTTCCGGGGTTACGCTTTGGCTACCAGGACTTGGTGATCGCGATCCCGTAGAGGCGGGGCTCGCCGGTCAGCACGTTGGTGAACAGGCCCGAGCTGTCGTCGGTGGTGTAGGCGTCGACGATGGGCAGCTTGTCGCCGATGTTCTTCACATAAGCGTCGATCGACAGGCCCCACTCGGGCTTTTCGACCTTCAGGGTGAGGTTGCCGTTGTCCCAGGCCTTCAGGCGGTCGTACGCGGTGTTGTAGGCCCGCGCGAACTGCTTGCTCTGGCGGTAGTAGTCGCCGCGCAGGGTCGCCGACCAGCCATCCGACAGCTCGAAGGTGTACTGGGCGCCGATCGAGGTGGTCCAGTGCGGCGAGTTGGGCAGCTCGTTGCCCGACAGGTCCGCCGCGACGCCTTCGATCGAATAGCCCGCGCCGTAGGTGTAGAGGCCGGTGGCGTTGGCCAGGAAGGCCGCCGAGGCGGCCGGCAGGCCCGCGCCGCCCGCCGCCGCCGGGGTGGCCAGGAAGGCCTGGTAGGCCGCCGCGCCCGAGCAGGCCCAGGGCAGGGTGGCTCCGGCGCCCGCGCCCAGGATGGTGGCGACGCCGGCGCTGGCCAGCACGCAGTTGGCGCCGACCGCGGCCGAGTTCGGCCCCACCTTCACGACCGTGTAGGCCGGGTTGGACTGGGTCCGGTTCATCGTGTCGATCGAGGTGACGCCCTTGCCGATCTTGGTGTGCAGATAGCCCAGGTTGGCGTTGAGCTTCAGGTTGCGCACCGGCGACCAGATCGTCTCCAGCTCCAGGCCGTAGATCTTGGCGTTGACGTTCTCGTTCACCGAGGTCCGGTTGACGATCTTCGAGATCTGGTAGCCCTGGTAGTCGTAGGCGAAGCCGGTGGCGTTGAAGAGCAGGCTGCCGCCCATCAGGGTGTTCTTGGTCCCGACCTCGAAGGCGTTGACGAATTCTGGGTCGAAGGTCTGGCGGATGCCGACGGAGTCGGCGGGGACGCCCGGATTGATGCCGCCGCCCTTATAGCCCTTGGAATAGAAGGCGTAGAGCAGGGTGTCGTCGGTGAAGCCCAGGTGCGCCTTGTAGTCGAAGCCCAGGCGGCCGGTCAGCTCGCTGAACCGGGCGCGCTGGTCGGGATTGGTCGGGTTCAGCGTCAGGCCGTAGCCGGCCGACAGCAGCACGGTCGAGTAGTTCTTGACCGCCTTCTTGTCGCGGGTCTGGCGCAGGCCCAGGGTGAACTTCAGGTCCTCGTTGGCCTGCCAGTAGAGCTCGCCGAACAGGGCGTCCGACACCAGGGTGTAGGGCGTGCGGTTCAGATAGTAGTTGTGGCCGTCGCCGGTCGGATTCGCGGCCGTGTCGATGCCGATGCAGCGCGCCGTGGTGGCCGGATTGCAGTTCGGATTGCCGGTGTTGGAGAAGTTCAGCGCCAGCGACGACAGGGTCAGCGAGTTGCCGATCACGTAGTAGTCGGTCAGCGTCCGATAGGTGAAGTGGATGCCGCCGATGTTGAAGTTCAGCGGCCCGTCAAAGGCCGACTGCAGCCGCAGCTCCTGGCTGAACTGCTCGGCGGTGGCCGACGAGACGTCGATGGTCGTGAACTTGTTGGTGTTGCCGACCTGCGGGTCGTTGAAGAAGCCGCCCGGCGTGAAGGGCGTGCTGTTGAACGGCACCGGCGAGACGTTCCGGTTGTAGTCCTGCTTCGTGTAGACGCTGCCCTTGCTGTAGGCGGTCATCGAGGTGAACGACAGCGTGTCGGACAGGTCGTAGTTCAGGGTGAACTGGTAGACGTTCGACGACGATTGATAGAGCGGATCCAGCGCCGTCTCGATCTCGCGCAGGTTGGTCGAGGTGTTGTCGCCCAGGTTCGCGTCGCCGCCGGTGAAGCCGAAGATGTTGCCCAGCAGGCCCGTCAGGGTGCCCGAGGTGTTGACCGTTCCGTAGGCGGCCGGCGTGTAGATCGAGGCCGAGACGCAGCCTTGGGTCAGGTAGCGTCGCGCCGCGCCGGTGGGCACGCCGCCCACCGTGGCGGGGCCGTCGTCCTTGGTGCAGAGCTGCTTGCCGGTGCGGGCCCGGCTGTCGTCCTCGTGGAACCGTTCCCACAGGAAGTTGGTGCGCAGCTTCTCGGTCGGGTTGAACATCACCTGGACGCGGGTCGAGTAGAGGTCCCGATCATCCACCGTGTGGCCGTTGAAGGTGTTGGTGACGAAGCCGTCGCGCTTCAGCGTGGCGCCGGACAGGCGCACGGCCAGCTTGTCCTCGAAGATCGGCACGTTGAGCATGCCGCGCAGGCGGATGGCGTTGAAGTTGCCGTACTCGGCGCGGGCGTTGGCCTCGAAGTTCTCGGTGGGCTTGGCGGTGATCACGTTGACCACGCCGCCGGTGGCGTTGCGGCCGTAGAGGGTGCCCTGCGGACCGCGCAGCACTTCCACCCGCTCGACGTCGTAGAACTCGGCCTCGAACAGGTTGCCCGACTGCATGGGCGCGTTGTTCATGTGGACGCCGACGCCCTGGTCGGCCGAGGCCCCGACGGCCTTGTAGCCGACGCCGCGGATCTGGAAGTTGAAACTGTTGGTGAAGTTGCCCTTGGCGAAGCTGACGTTCGGAATCGCCAGCTGCAGGTTGGGACCCCCGTCGATCTTCTGCGCTTCCAGCGAGTCCTGGCTGAAGGCCGAGACAGCGATCGGCACGTCCTGGAGCGCCTCTTCCCGCTTCTGGGCCGTGACGACCAGTTCCTCGATGACCGTGCCGCCTTGCTGGGCGGTCTGCTGTTGAGCGAAGGCGGGGACGGCGAGAGCCGAGAGCACGGCCGCCGAAGCGCCCATGGTCAGCAGGCTCCGCATACGCAGAGTTCGCGACATTGAATTCCCTCCCTGACGCAAGCGGCGCCTTATGGGTGGGCCTGGGTGCGTCGATGTTTCCTCGGCGCCGTACTGTTTTTCACCACGCGGGCGTACGGCGAACCCATCGCAGCATTGCAAGATTGCATACTTGCGTTCTCTGACTGTCAACTGGGCTCACTGTAAGTGAACGGCGATAGGTTACGCCTTTTCACTTAAAAACCGGCTTCATTGTCAAAAGTCGCACAAGTGAAGGTTGGATTAGAAGATTGGGTTTGCGGCTTCCGTAGCGGAAATTTCCGGAGCGTAAGGCCATTTGAGCGCGCTATTCATGAGCATTATCGTGACAACGCTCCCAAGAATTCGATTCGCTTCGTGAACTGAGTATCGATGAGACGGCGCGCCGCGGATGGCGTGCGGCTGGCGCCGGTTCCGGCCGGGGCCCGGCTCGTGTAGAGGAGGGCGCATGTTCCCCTTCCTGCAAAACGAGCGCCGCGCATGAGTTCGCCAGAGCGTACCGACGCCGCCCTGGTCCTGTTCTCCGGCGGTCAGGACAGCAGCGTTTGCCTGGCCTGGGCCTTGGAGCGCTACGGCCGCGTCGAGACGGTCGGCTTCGACTATGGCCAGCGCCACGTCGTCGAGATGGAGGCGCGCCAGGCCGTGCGTCGCCAGATCGCCGCGCGCTTTCCCCAGTGGGCCGACCGCCTGGGCGAGGACCATGTCCTCGATATCAAGAGCTTCGGCGCCGTGGCCCAATCGGCCCTGACCGCCGACCGCGCCATCGAGATGACCGAGCGCGGGTTGCCCTCGACCTTCGTGCCAGGCCGAAACCTGGTGTTCCTGATCTACGCCGCGGCCCTGGCCGACCGGCGCGGGATCGACGCCCTGGTCGGCGGCATGTGCGAGACCGACTTCTCGGGCTATCCCGACTGTCGCCGCGATACGCTGGACGCCATGCAGAACGCTCTGAACCTGGGCATGGATCGCGGTTTCCGCGTCGAGACCCCGCTGATGTGGCTGACCAAGGCCCAGACCTGGGCGCTCTCGAAGTCTCTGGGCGGCGAGGACCTGGTCCAGCTGATCGTCGAGGAAAGCCACACCTGCTATCAGGGCGAGCGCGGCACGCTGCACGCCTGGGGCCACGGCTGCGGCGTCTGCCCCGCCTGCGAACTGCGCGAGAAGGGCTACGCCGAGTGGGACGCGGCGGGGCGCGAGGCGTTGGCGATATGAGCGGCGACCAGCGGTTTCCCTCCCCCTTGATGGGGGAGGGTAGGGTGGGGGTGACGCCGCGGTTCAGCGCGCGCTTCGTCCTGACGCGCTGTCACCCCCATCCCCAACCCTTCCCCCATCAAAGGGGGAAGGGGGCATGACCTACTCGGTGAAAGAAATCTTCCTGACCCTCCAAGGCGAGGGCGGGCAGGCGGGCAAGGCGGCGGTGTTCTGTCGCTTCGCCGGCTGCAACCTGTGGAGCGGCCGCGAGCAGGACCGCGCCAAGGCCGTCTGCACCTTCTGCGACACCGACTTCGTCGGGACCGACGGCGAGAACGGCGGCAAGTTCGCCACGGCCGAGGATCTGGCGGCGGCGGTCGAGGCCCAGTGGACCGGCGGTCCCGACGACCGCTTGGTGGTCTGCACTGGCGGCGAGCCTTTCCTGCAGCTGGACGAGGCGGCGATCGCGGCGTTGCACGCGCGCGGCTTTTCGATCGCGGTCGAGAGCAACGGCACGCTTCCCGCGCCGGCCGGGATCGACTGGATCTGTATCAGCCCCAAGGCCGACGCCCCGGTCGTCCAGACCTCGGGCCAGGAGCTGAAGCTCGTTTTCCCGCAGGACAAGGCGATGCCCGAGCGCTTCGCGGCCCTGGATTTCGAGCGGTTCTACCTGCAGCCGATGGACGGTCCAGACCGCGACAGGAACACGCAATTGGCCGTCGCCTATTGCCTTTCGCACCCACAATGGCGTTTAAGCGTCCAAACGCACAAATATCTCGGCCTGCCCTGACGGATAAGGCGCTCGACTTGGTGACAGGGTCGACGCGCTAGAGCCTCCCAGGCCTAGTCAAAGAAGCTACAGATGAAGCCCGTCTTCGAGATCACGAAGGCCGCGTATTTCGACGCGGCCCACTACATCGAGCAAGGTCCGGCGGACCATCGCTATCGCAAGCTGCACGGCCACTCGTTCAAGGTCGAGGCCAGCGTGAAGGGCGAGATGGCGCCGGCTGGCTGGGTCGCCGACCTCGACACCCTGGACGCCGCGCTGAAGGCCGTCGCCGCCGAGCTGGACCACGGCCTGCTGAACGACAAGCCGGGCCTGGAGACGCCGACCCTCGAGCGCCTGTGCCTCTATTTCGCCGAGCGCCTGAAGGTCCAGTTCCCGGGCCTGTCGCGCGTGGAGCTGTCGCGCCCGACCATCGGCGAGCGCTGCGTCCTGGCGCTTTGATGATTTCTCTCTCCTCCCCCCT
>CAKZJK010000627.1 GCA_936942565.1 uncultured Caulobacter sp.
ATGGCCCGCCCCTTCGACATGGTCACCGAGACCTACGAGACGGTGCATCTGATCCTGTCGCGCACGGCCTTGGAGCCCCAGACCGCGGATCTGGACTTCCATGGCTGCGTGGTCGGCGAGGACAGCCCCAGCGGCCGCCTGCTGGGCTCGCACCTGCGGGCCACCTGGGCCGGCGCGGCGACGATGTCCGCGACCGACCTGACACTGGCTGGCAAGGCCGCTGCGGCGCTGGTCAGCGCGGTGATCCTGGCCCACGGCGCGCCGGCCGGCGACGAGATCCGACCCGTCGAGAAGATGCTGCTGGCCTCGGCCCAGCGGTTCGTCGTCCAGAACCTCGCCGAGCCGGAGCTATCGCCCGAGGCGGTCCGCCGTCATCTCGGCGTCTCGCGCAGCCTGCTCTACAAGGTGTTCGAGCCGGTCGGCGGGGTCAGCGCCTTCATCCAGGCGCGACGCCTGGACCAGGCTTTCGACGACATCCTGAGCGATGGGTGCGAGCAGCACACGGTGGCCGAGATCGGATATCGGCTAGGCTTTCGCTCCGACGCTCATTTCAGCCGCGCCTTCCGCGCCCGCTTCGGCATGACGCCGGGCCGCCTGCGAACGCTGGGCGAGCCCGCGCGCCGCGAAGGGCTGTCGGCGATCGAGCGGCCGGACGACGTGTTCGCCTGGCTGCGCGGGCTGCTCTAGGCCTCAGCCCGCCCCCAGCGCCACGGCGACATGGTAGGTCACGAACGAGGCCAGATAGGCCAGGCTGACCATGTAGACGAACATCACGGTCGGCCAGACCCAGCTGTTGGTCTCACGCTTGACCACGCCCAGGGTAGGCATGCACTGCGGCGCGAAGACGTACCAGGCCAGGAACGACAGGGCGCTGGCCAGGGACCACTGGTTCTTCAGCAGGGTCGATAGCGCACCCGTCTCGCCGTCCTCGCCGCTCACGGCATAGACCGTACCCAGCACGGCCACGGCGACCTCGCGCGCGGCCATGCCGGGGATCAGAGCCACGGTCATCTGCCAGTTGAAGCCGATCGGAGCCATCAGCGGCGCGATGAACTGCCCCACGCGGCCGGCGATGCTGTAGTCGATGGCCGGTCCAGTCGCGCCCTCGGGCGGATAGGGGAAGGTCGACAGCACCCAGACCAGCACCATCAGTGGCAGGATGATGCGACCGGCGCGCGCCATGAAGATGCGGGCGCGGGTCAAGAGGTTCATCAGGACATTGCGCGGCTCGGGCCAGCGATAGGTCGGCAGCTCCATCATGAAGGGCTCGACCGCGCCGCGCCAGAACACGCGCCGGATCACGAACGAGACCAAGAGCGCGCTGACGATGCCGCTGGCGTACAGGCCAAACATCACCAGCCCCTGCAGGGACAGGAAGCCCGCCACGGTGTGCTGGGGAATGAAAGCGCCAATGATCAGGGTGTAGACGGGAATGCGCGCCGAGCAGGTCATCAGCGGCGCGACCAGGATGGTCGTCAGCCGGTCTTCCCGGTTGTCGATCACGCGCGTCGACATGATGCCCGGAATGGCGCAGGCGAAGCTGGACAGCAGCGGGATGAAGGCGCGCCCGTGCAGGCCAGCGCCGCCCATGATCCGGTCCATCAGGAAGGCCGCGCGCGCCATGTAGCCGCTGTCCTCCAGCATCAGGATGAAGAAGAACAGGATCAGGATCTGCGGCAAGAAAACGAGCACGCTGCCGACGCCCGCGATCAGGCCGTCGGCGATGAAGCTGGTCAGCAGGCCGTGCGGCAGGTGGGCGTTGGTGAACGCCACGAGCGCCGCGAAGCCGGCGTCGATGCCGTCCATCGCTGGCGTGGCCCAGGTGAACACCGCCTGGAACATCACGAACAACAGGGTCAGCAGGATCAGCAGGCCAGCCACCGGATGCAGCAGCACGCCGTCGATCTTGCCGGTCACGGTGTCGGGCCGCTCGGGCGGCTTCACGCAGGCCTTGAAGATGCGCTGGGCCTCGGCGTGGGCGGCGCGGATCTCGGCCGCGGACGGCTCGCGCCAGACGCTCTCGGCCTCGGGCTTTTGAGCCGCGACCAAGCCTTCGACCTTCTCCAGCAGGTCCGGCAGGCCGCGCTTGCGGGTGGCCACGGTCGTGACGATCGGCGCGCCCAGCTCTTTCGAGAGCCGCTCGAGGTCGATGCGCAGGCCCTGGCGCTGGGCGATGTCGAACATGTTGAGGGCCAGCACGAACGGCCGCCCCACCTGCTTAAGCTCCAAAACGAGGCGCAGCACGAGCCGCAGGTTGGTGGCGTCGGCGACGCAGATCAGCGCCTCGGGCGCGGCCTCGCCGGCCAGTCGTCCGAGCACGGCGTCGCGAGTCACGGCCTCGTCGGGGCTGCGGGCGCGCAGGGAATAGGTGCCGGGCAGGTCGAGCACGCGCATCTGACGGCCGGACGGGGCGGTCAGCACGCCCTCCTTCCGCTCGACGGTGACGCCGGCGTAGTTGGCGACCTTCTGGCGGCTGCCGGTCAGGGCGTTGAACAGCGCGGTCTTGCCGGAGTTGGGATTGCCGACGAGGGCGACCCGGGCGGGTTCTAGCGGCTGGGACTTGCGGGACGTGTCGGTAACGGTGGCGGCGACGCCGATGTCAGGGGTCAAGGTCTTAGCGTCCGTCGAACTTCACCGAGACGGCGCCGGCCTCGCGCCGACCCCCTTCAAACAAAACAGAGACTGCGCCGGCTTCACGCCGGCGCAGCGCCACGCGGGTGTCGTCGACGCGGACCGCGATGGGGTCGCGGCCGAACAGGCCCTGATGCAGCACCTCGATCGTCGCGCCCTCGACGAAGCCCATCTCCAGCAGGCGTCGTTCGAGCTCCTCGGCGGCGACGGCCTCGGCCGCGCCCGAGACGCCGGTGACCTTGACGATCACGCCGCGATCGCCCGGACCGGCCACGGCTAGGGGGCGAACGCCGGCCGGATCGCCAGTGGGATCGACGGCGACGGGCTCGAATTCCGGGGACAGGACGAACGCTTCGGACATAACCGCTCCGATAAGATTGCGAACGATTATCAGCCGAGCGCACGGATGTCGATTCAGCGATAATACGGAGGTGGTGTATGCTGCCGGTTAAGGATCCTTGGGACCGTTTGGCGCAGGGGCGTTAATCTATTCGACTTCCGGCGTTCGGGTCGGTCTGATGATCCGTATCGATTCGTATGGGCGAAATGATGCGTAAGCTTATGCTGGCGCTCCTGACGGGGGCCTATCTTTGTCTGGCCTTGATCGTCTCCCTCTTCCTCTGGAGGATGGGCGCGACCCCGGCTGTCGGCGTTTCGGCCTTCATCGGCATGCTGGGCCTTTGCTTCGCGTTCCACGGCCTCCTGGCCCAGACCTTCCTGGGCGCGGCCCTGCGCATGGACATCGACACCGTCCGCGAGGCCCACGCTATCCTGCTGGACCAGGTCGAGAAGGTGGACGCCCGCGTCACCGACCTGATGGACGTCGTCGCCGCCGACGCCCAGCGCCGCACCGAGGCCCTGTCCAGCGAGGTCAGCCATCTTGAGGACCTCGTCCACAAGATGAACGACCGGCTCGAGCGCCAGCTGAGCCAGATGAGTCAGCCGACCGCCGCCGCGGCGCGCGGACCGCTTTCGGATCGCGCCCCTCAGGGCGACCGCCTGCTGCGCATGGTGCAGGAGGCCCTGGCCGACAACCGTATCGACCTCTACCTGCAGCCGATCGTCAGCCTGCCCCAGCGCCGCACCGTCTATTACGAGAGCTTCTCGCGCCTGCGCGACGAGAGCGGCCGCGTGATGATGCCCGCCGAGTTCCTGGCCGTCGCCGAGCCGGAAGGCTTGATGAGCAATATCGACAACCTGCTGCTGTTCCGCTGCGTGCAGATCGTCCGGCGCCTGGCCAAGCAGGACCGCAAGGTCGGCATCTTCTGCAACATCTCGCTGGCCAGCCTCGGCGACGAGGCCTTCTTCCCGCAGTTCCTGGAGTTCATGCAGGAGAACAAGGACCTGGCCGGCGCGGTGATCTTCGAGCTGGGCCAGGACGCCTTCGAGCGTCGCGGCCCGGTCGAGGCCCGCCACATGGCCCGCCTGGCCAGCCTGGGCTTCAGCTTCAGCCTCGACAAGGTCGTCGACCTTGACATCGACTTCCAGGACCTGGCGCGCGCCGACGTGCGCTACCTGAAGGTCGCGGCCCAGATGATGATGAACGAGCTGGAGGAGCAGGACGGCAAGCTGGTCATCGCCTCGCTGCCCGACCTGAACGCCGCCGACTTCGCTTCGCTGACCCGCCGCTACGGCATCGAGGTCATCGTCGAGAAGGTCGAGGCCGAGAAGCAGGTCGCCGAGATCCTCGACCTCGACATCGGCTATGGCCAAGGCAACCTGTTCGGCGAACCGCGCGCCATCCGCGACTCCATCCTGGCCGAGGCCGAGCCGCCCTCGGACTTCATGCGCGGCGGCCCGCGTCGACGCGCGGTGGGCTGGTAGCCAGCCTGAACTGTCATCCCGGCCGTAGCGAAGCGAAGAGCCGGGACCGCTCCAAACACAATGCTTCCGGTGGTCCCGGATAGCCTCTTCGAGGCTTCCGGGATGACATCCCACGACGCCGCAAGCATCGGAATGACGCCGCCCCGCGTTGGCGGCAGGGTCTCCCGCGAAAGGAGCCCCCTCATGTCCGACTACGACACCGAAGACGCCCGCTGGGCCGCGTGGGAGGCCCGTGATCGCGCCGCCGACGGAGCCTTCTTCGTCGCCGTTCGCACCACCGGCGTCTATTGCGTCGCCAGTTGCGCGGGTCGCCCGCTGCGCAAGAACGTCGAGTTTCACGACACCCGCGAAGCCGCCCGCGCCGCCGGCGTCTATTCGTCCGAATCCCAAGGGATATGTGGCGATCAAGCTCTTTAACCCGACCGATGTCGCCATCAGCCTGCGGTATTGCCGCCTTGTGGGGCTCCATCGCTCGCGTCAAACGCCCTGGGTGATCACGCCGGGATCGTATCAGGGC
>CAKZJK010000628.1 GCA_936942565.1 uncultured Caulobacter sp.
AAGCTCGGCGTCCGCCACGTGCTGGCCGACGTCCGGCGCGTCACCCTCGCCGAGGACGGCGACATTCGCGCCATCGTCACCGAGCAGGCCGGCGAGATCGAGGGCGACCTCTTCATCGACTGCACCGGATTCCGCTCGCTGCTGCTGGGCGAGGCCCTCGGCGTGCCCTTCAAGGACCGCGGCGACGTCCTCTTCTGCGATACCGCCCTGGCCATCCAGATCCCCTACGAGAACGAGAATAGCCCGATCTCGACCCACACCATCTCGACGGCCCAGTCGGCCGGTTGGATCTGGGACATCGGCCTGCCCACCCGGCGCGGCGTAGGCCACGTCTTCTCCAGCCGCCACATCTCCGACGAGGACGCCGAGCGCGAGCTGCGCGCCTATGTCGGTCCCGCGTATCGCGACCTGCCTGTGCGCAAGATCGGCATCCGTTCGGGCCACCGCGAGATCTTCTGGAAACGCAACTGCGTCGCCGTCGGCTTGGCCGCCGGCTTCCTGGAGCCGCTAGAGGCCTCGGCCATCGTGCTGATCGAGCTGTCGGCCAAGCTGATCGCCGAGCAGATGCCGGCCTGCCGCGAGGTGATGGACGTGATCGCCGGCCGCTTCAACGCCACCACCCAGTATCGCTGGGGCCGGATCATCGACTTTCTCAAGTTGCACTATGTGCTGAGCCAGCGGAGCGACACCGCCTTCTGGCGCGACAATCGCGACCCCGACACCATTCCCGAGCGCCTCTCGGACCTGCTTCGCCTATGGCGTCACCAGCCGCCGTGGCTGCACGAGGAGTTCGACCGCGTCGAGGAGGTGTTCCCGGCGGCCAGCTATCAGTACGTGCTCTACGGCATGGGCTTCAGGACCGAGGTGGAGCGCGAAGCCCTGGCCGACGAGGCGGCGCTGGCCCAGCGCGCCCTGCGCGAGAACGCCCTGCAGACCGAGCGGCTGCGCGCCACCCTGCCCCGGCATCGCGACCTGATCCGCAAGATCGTGGAGCACGGTCTCCAGCCGGTCTGAGCGCCCTTGGTCGCTATCCATTCAAGTTTTCAGTTCGAGGGGAAATCCATGTCCAGGTCTTCACGGCGCCGTCTGGGCGCGAGCACCGCGTTGTGCCTCGGCTTGGTCCTGGGGCTCGCCCCATTCGCGGAGGCTCAGGCCGCCTCCCCGACCCGCCAGAAAGCCGACCAGATGGCCGCCGATCTGGTGGCCAAGATGACCACCGAGGAGAAGCTCGACCAGTTGCTCAACACCGCTCCGGCGATCCCGCGTCTGGGCGTGCCCGCCTACAACTGGTGGACGGAGTCGCTACACGGCGCCCTCGGCTCGTTGCCGACGACCAACTTCCCAGAGCCAGTCGGCCTGGCGGCCACTTTTGACACGGACCTGGTGAAGGATGTCGGCGGCGCGATCGGCGCCGAGGTGCGCGGACTGCACACCCTGGCGCGGGCCACCGGCCGCATGGGCCGCATCGGCACGGGCCTCGACACATGGTCGCCCAACATCAACATCTTCCGAGATCCGCGCTGGGGCCGCGGCCAGGAGACCTATGGCGAGGATCCGCACCTGACCGCGCGGATGGGCGTGGCCTTCGTCGAGGGCGTCCAGGGCCCCGATCCGGACCTGCCTCGGGTCATCGCGACGCCGAAGCACTACGCGGTGCACAGCGGCCCGGAGTCGACGCGCCACCACGCCAACGTCTACGTCTCGCGCCATGACCTGGAGGACACCTATCTGCCCGCCTTCCGCGCCGCGATCGTCGAGGCCAAGGCCGGCTCGATTATGTGCGCCTACAATCGCATCGACGGCCAACCGGCGTGCGCCAGCGACCTGCTGCTGAAGGACCATCTGCGCGAGGCCTGGAAGTTCCAAGGCTACGTCGTCTCCGACTGCGACGCGGTCAAGGACATCAACGACAACCACAAATACGCCCCTGACGCCGCGACCGCCGTGGCGGCCGCCGTCCGGGCGGGCGTGGACAACGAGTGCAACGGCGCGACCCTGACCGACACGGCGGGCCTCTCGAACCGGTATCGCGACGCGCTGCGGCAAGGCCTGATCACGATCGGCGACGTCGACCAGGCGCTGGTGCGTCTCTACTCAGCCCGCCTGCGCGTCGGCGACCTGCCGGGCGTGCGCCCCGTCGAGGCCGCGCCCAAGGCGCCGACGGCGGTGATGACGCCGGAGCACGAAGCCCTGGCCTTGGCCGCCAGCGAGAAGAGCCTCGTGCTCCTCAAGAACGACGGCCTGCTGCCGCTGAAGCCTGGCCTGCGCGTCGCGGTGATCGGCCCGCTGGGCGACGCCACCCGCGTGCTGCGCGGCAACTACTCCTCGGCCCTGTCCGCGCCGCCGATTTCGGTGGTCGAGGGCCTGCGACGCGCCCTGCCCGGCGCCAAGGTCGCCTACGCCCCGTTCGGTCCGTCCTACACCGACGGCGACAAGGTCCCGACGACGGCCCTGCGTTCGCCAGACGGCAAGCCGGGCCTGCTGGCCCGCTACTTCAATCCGACCGAGCCGCCGCCCAAGCGCTTCGAACCCGGGACCTTCGGCGAGATCGTCTCCAAGATGCGCTTCGCCGACCAGCCGGTCGTGACCCGCGTCGAGGCCAATGTCGCCGCTCGCAGCCTCGATTTGCCCGCCGTGCTCGACCACCATCGCGTGGTCTGGACCGGCTTCCTGGTTCCTCCGGAGAGCGGGACCTATCGCCTGGGCCTGACCGGCTTCAACGGCGAGATGAAGCTCGACGGCAAGCCGTTCGCTGACCTCAAGAAGTCCGGCTGGGGCAGCCTGCCGACGATGAAGACCATCAAGCTCGAGAAGGGCCGTCGCTACGCGATCGAAGTAACCTCCGAGGCTCACGCCCTGTCCGGCGTCGATCTCGTCTGGAAGCGGATCGCGACCGATCCGACCGCGGAGCTGAAGGCCGCCGCGGCCCAGGCCGACGTGTTGGTCGCGGTGGTCGGTCTCACCTCGGACCTCGAGGCCGAGGAGTCACCGGTCGAGATCCCCGGCTTCAAGGGCGGCGACAAGACCACGCTCGACATCCCCGCCGACCAGCAGGCGCTGCTGGAGCAGGCCAAGGCGCTGGGCAAGCCGCTGGTCGTCGTGGCCATGAACGGCAGCCCACTGAACCTCTCCTGGGCCAAGAACAACGCCGCGGCCATCCTGGAGGCCTGGTATCCGGGCCAGTCCGGGGGCCTCGCCATCGCCAACGTCCTGACTGGCAAGACCAACCCGTCCGGCCGCCTGCCGCTGACTTTCTACAAGTCGGTGGACGACCTGCCGCCGTTTGGCGACTACCGCATGGACGGGCGGACCTATCGCTACTTCACCGGCCAGCCGGTCTATCCGTTCGGCTTTGGTCTCAGCTACACGCGGTTCGACTACGCGCCGCTGAAGGTCGAGCCGATCAAGGGAGACGCTGGCCAAGGCCTGCGGATCACCACCACCGTCCGCAATGTCGGCGCGCGAGCCGGCGACGAGGTGGCTCAGCTCTATCTCGACTTCCCCGACAACCCCGGCGCGCCGCGCGTGGCCCTGCGCGGTTTCCAGCGTGTCAGCCTGAAACCCGGCGAGGCCAAGTCGGTGACCTTCTCGCTGTCGTCGCGCGACCTGAGCTCGGTCGATCCGGACGGCGTGCGTCAGGTTACGACCGGGCGCTATAAGGTCAGCGTCGGCTCGGGCCAGCCCGACACCGGCGTGCCCGGCAGCTCGGCCGAGTTCGCCGTCGCCAAGGCCGTGGCGCTGCCGAAGTAGGAGAACGACTTGAGGATCCATGCTCTTCTCGCCAGCGCCGCCGTCCTGGCGCTCGCGGCCTCGGCGTCCGCCGCGCCCATCGTCGATGGCGCGCTCGGCGACCACGCCGTCCTCCAGCGCGGCCGGCCGATCGTCCTGACCGGCAAGGCTCTGCCCGGCGAGACGGTCTCGGCCAACCTCGCGGGAAAGACCGTCAGCGCGCGGGCCGACAAGGCCGGTCGCTTCCGCCTCACGCTTCCGGCGCTCGAAGCCGGCGGGCCCTATCGGCTGCTGCTGGATGCGCCCAGCGGCCAACAGGTGATCGACGACCTCCTGATCGGCGACGTGTTCCTGTGCTCGGGCCAGAGCAATATGGAGATGACGACCGAGCAGTCGCAGAACAGCTTCCAGGTCTGGGGCGCCAGCGACCCACGGATCCGCCTGATGACGGTCCCCAGGCGCCTGGCCTTCGCGCCGCTGGACAAGCTGGACGCTCCGCCGGCCTGGGCCGCCGCGACGCCGGCGACAATCGGCAAGTTCTCGGCGGTCTGCTTCTACATGGGCCAGTCGCTGCGCGAGACGACCAAGGCTCCAATCGGCCTGATCCACGCCAGCTGGGGCGGCTCGCGCCAGTCGGCCTGGCTGTCGCCGGAGGGGCTGGAATGGGCGGGGCTAGGAGAACCGGCCAAGACCCTAGCCCTCTACACCCGCGACACCGCCGCGGCGGAAAAGGCCGCGGCGAGCCACTGGGAGACCTGGTGGCGCGACACATCCGATCTCGCCCAGGGGCGCGAGCCCTGGCGCGACGACACGGGTCTGGCCTGGAAGCCGGTTCCCGTCATCGGTTCCTTCAACCGCTGGGGCCTTCCCGAGATGAAGGGCTATCTCGGCATGGTCTGGTTCAAGACCGACGTCACGCTGACCGCCGAGCAGGCCCGCCAGGCCTCGGTGCTGAACCTCGGCGCGATCGACGACGCGGACCGGACCTGGGTCAACGGCCAGCCGGTCGGCGGCACCAGCCTGGGTCGCGCGCGCCAGTATCGTCTTAAGCCCGGCGTCCTGCGCGAGGGCCGCAACCTCATCCTGGTCAACGCCGACAACGTGTATGCCGACGGCGGCATGCTGGGTCCCGCCAGCGCCATGCAGCTGCGGTTCGACGACGGGACCAGCCTTCCGCTCGACCAAGGCTGGCGCTACACCCCGGCGGGACGGTCGAAGTCGAACGCCCCGCGCTCGCCGTGGGACGACATCAACGGCG
>CAKZJK010000629.1 GCA_936942565.1 uncultured Caulobacter sp.
ACTGGCGCCGACCCGGCTGGCGAAGCTCTCGCCCGGCAGAGTCAGCAGCGGAACGCCCATCCGCAGCGCGTCGCTGGCGGTGGTGTGGGCGCCGTAGGGCCAGGTGTCGAGGACGAGATCGGCCAGGGCGTGGCGGGCCAAGTGCAGGTCGTGCGGAGCCGGCGAGGCGAAGACCAGGCGCTCGGGCGCGATCCCCGCCTTGGCGGCGTGGGCCCGGAGATTTTCGGCCGCGCCCGGCGCGCCGGCGTAGAGCCACAGCACGCTGTCCGGCGTGGCCTTGAGGATCGCCATCCAGGCGGCGAACACGTCCGGCGTGATCTTGGCCGGGTTGTTGAAGCAGCAGAAGACGAAGGCGTCATCGGGCAGTCCCGCCTCGGCGCGGGTCGGGGGCGACGGAACGGGGCCCAGGGCGTCGTTGGGCTGATAGAGCGGCAGGCGGACCACCGCCTCGGACCAACGCCCTTCCGCGCCTTCCGGGATGGTCGCCGCGTCGGCCAGGACGAAGTCGGCGTGCGCGCCCAGGGTCCCCGGATAGCCCAGCCAGTTGGCTTGAACCGGCGCGGCGCGATGCGCCAGGATCCCCGGCCGGCCGTCCTGGGTGTAGCCCTTCAGGTCGACGGCGATGTCGACGCCAAGTTCCCGGCACCGGGCGGCGATCGCGGCGTCGGACAGGGCCCGCGCCTCGATCCAGTGCTCGCAGGCCGCCTTCAGACGCTCGCGCATGGGTCCCGAGACCTCCGGACCGTAGGACACGGCGAAGATCTCGAACCGGGCTCGGTCATGCGCCTCCAGCACCCCGGCCAACAGGCGGGCCGTGGCGTGCTCGTGCAGGTCGGCCGAAAGATAGGCAACGCGAAGGCGCTCGCCCTCTGGACGCGGCGGCCAGACCGGCGGCGAGACCTCCGGCGGGGCCGCGAGCTCGGCGCAGCGCCGATGCAGGGCGGGGATGTCGAAGATCGCCAGGGCCGCGAACGGGGCGATGCCGAGGCGGCCCAGCTTCAGCTCGGCCTTGACCAGCATGTCCAGCGCCGCGTCCTCGTCCCAATCGCAGGTCTGGCGGCGCGCCCACATCAGGTCGCCGGCCAGACGCGGATGCAGCGGATCGATCTCCATCACCGCCTCGAAGTCCCGCGCCGCCTGGGCGGGGCGGTTCAGCAGCAGCAGTAGGGCCGCGCGGCTGGCGAGCGCCTGGGCGTCCTCGGGCGAGGCTTGGACGGCGCGGTCGTGGACCGCCAGCGCCTCCTCGAACCCGCCCAGCCGTTGCAGGGACGCGGCCAGGGCGGCGAGCACCGGGGGATTGTCGGGATCGGCCGCCAGCGCGGCGCGGGCGGCCGCCACCGTCTCGGCGTCCCGTCCAAGGCTGTTGAGAACCAGAGCCTTCGCCGACAGCAGGCCGGGTCGTCGGGCGTCCATCGCCAGTCCGGCGTTCAAGGCCGCCAGCGCTTCCCAGGCCTGACCGAGGCCCAGGCGCGAGACGCCCAGGACGTGCCAAACCTCGACACTGGGCGCTTCGACGATCAAGCGCTCGCACAGGTCGGCGGCCTGCGCCAACTGGCCGGCGCGGTAGAGGTCGAAGGCCTGGCGGGCGGTCGCCAAGCGCCCCGTCAGTCGACGCGGCTGAAGATCAGCGTGCCGTTGGTGCCGCCAAAGCCGAAGCTGTTGGACATCACCGTCTCGAGCGGCTTGTCGACGCGCTGGCGCAGGATCGGCAGGTCGGCGAACTCGGGGTCCAGCTCCTCGATATGGGCGCTCTCGGCGGCGAAGCCGTTGTCGAGCATCAGGATCGAGTAGATGGCCTCCTGCGCGCCGGCCGCGCCCAGGCTGTGGCCGGTCAGGGACTTGGTCGACGAGATCATCGGCGGCTTGTCGCCGAACACCTCGCGCACCGCGCCCATCTCCTTGCTGTCGCCGACCGGCGTCGAGGTGCCGTGCGGGTTCAGATAGTCGATCGCGCGATTTCCGGCCTCGGCCATGGCCAGCTTCATGCAGCGCGCCGCGCCCTCGCCCGAGGGGGCGACCATGTCGTAGCCGTCGGAATT
>CAKZJK010000630.1 GCA_936942565.1 uncultured Caulobacter sp.
GCGGGTGAACGCGCTCTATCGCGCGACGGTCAGGATCACGCCGGCGGACCAGGCCCTGGCCGACGAGCCGGAGATGGCGGTCCGCGACCTGCCCAGCGAGGTGCTCGCCTACCTGCGCGCCAGCCGCTACAGCCCCTCGGACCGTCTGCTGCGCTTCGTGGATCGCGAGTTCGGCGGGCTGAAGGGCGGGCGCAAGGTCGCCGCGATCCTGGCCTGGATCGCCGAGCACGTCGATTATGAGTTCGGCGTCAGCCACTCGGGCACGACCGCCATCGACACCTTCATCGACCGCGCCGGGGTGTGCCGCGACTTCAGCCACCTGGTGATCGCCCTTTGCCGGGCCGCCAATGTCCCCGCCCGCGCGGTCAGCGCCTATGCCTGGCGCCTGGAGCCCCAGGATCTGCACGCGGTCGCCGAGGTCTATCTGGGCGGGCGCTGGCGGCTCATCGACGCGACGGGACTGGCGCCGGTCGACGGTCTGGTGCGCGTGGCCACGGGCAGGGACGCGGCCGACATCGCGTTCATGACGATCATGGGCGGCGCGACCCTCGTCGAGCAGCACTTCAAGATCGACAAGCTTGGCGACTGACATGACCCAGCGGCGGTCCCCTCGGCGGCCTGAATTGCCCGCGAGCCTCGGACCGTTCGTCTACGCCTTCCGGCCAAGCCCGGCCGGCGAGCATGGGACAATCCTCATCCGCGCCTCCGAGGACGCGCCCGCGCCGGCGCGCGGCGACGTGCTGATCCTCACCACCGACGACTGCCTCGACGCCGACTTCGAGGTGACCGAGGTCATCCGTAAGGCCTCTGGCTGGTGGGCTGGTTGCGAGCGCCGGCGTCCGGCCTAGGCGGCCTGCTACTCCGCCGCCAGCAGCCGGGCGGGTTGTTGCTCGTGGTCGTGATCCTCGACCACGTCCGGGTCGGTGGGACCATGCAGCAGCCACGAGAGATCCGGGTCGCGCGCCGCGCGTCGGGTCCGTTCCGCGCGCATCATCGAGGCCAGCACGCTCGCGCCCGTCGTTCTGTACACCATGGTCGACTCCTTGCCGCTGATATTGAGAATGACTCGCAAATATTGGCGATGGCAAGGCGGCAATTCCCCTAAGGGGTCATGACGGCTAATCATCGAAGCGATCGTTCGGAGACGCTTCCCATGCGCGGTTTTCGCGTCCTCGCCGCCCTGGCGGCCACGCTGGTTCTGTCGGCCTGCGGGACGGTCTCGCGCGAGGCCTTCACGGCCCAGGACCTGGGTTCGGTCGCGCCACGAGGCCTGGCCGACGTGCGGTTCAGCGCCGCCGATCCCGCCGCCGGCCTGAAGTTCGCGCAAGAGGTCCACAGCCACACCGCCGGGCGGAAGGTGAACGTGCTGGCCATCTCGGGCGGCGGCTCGAACGGGGCCTATGGCGCCGGCGTGCTGGTCGGCTGGACCGAGGCGGGCGACCGGCCCGACTTCGACATCGTCACCGGCGTCTCGACCGGCGCCCTGACCGCGCCCTTCGCCTATCTGGGCAAGGACTGGGACCGCCGCCTGACCGAGGCCTACACCAGCAACGCGGCCGACCGGATCCTGCAGAAGCGGGGCCTGGATCTCTTCTTCGCGCCCAGCATCTTCCGCAACCACGCCCTGCGTGACCTGGTCGCCAAGTATGTCGACCCGCCGCTGCTCTATGCGATCGCCGTCGAGCACGCCAAGGGGCGGCGGCTGATGATCGCCACCACCAATCTCGACACCGAGCAGACGATGATCTGGGACATGGGGGCGATCGCCTCGCGCGGCGACGCCGACGCGCTGCAGCTGTTTCGCCAGGTGCTGGTCGCCTCGGCCAGCATTCCCGGCGTCTTCCCGCCCAGCCTGATCGAGGTCGAGGGCCGCAATCGCAAGTTCTCGGAGATGCACGTCGACGGCAGCGTGACGACGCCGTTCTTCGTGGCGCCCGAGACGCTGCTGCTGTCGATCCTGCCGGGCCAGGACAAGACCGGGCCCGGCGAGGTGTCGGTGATCGTCAACGGCCAGATCGACGGCGGCTTCGGCTTCACCAAGGGCGACGCCCTGTCGATCGTGGGCCGCTCGTGGATCGCCATGAACAAGGCCCAGTTGCGCACGCACCTGACCGCCAACGCCGCCTTCACCCGCCGCAACGGCGGGGTGTTCCGCTACACCGCCATCCCCGACGACGCCCAGGGCGACTTCTCGGGCCTGGATTTCGCCGGACCGAACCGGCGGGCGCTGTTCAAGCTGGGCTACGTCCTGGGCAAGACGGGCGCGGCGTGGGTCTCGCCAACGGATCCGTCGGCGGAGGTCAAGGCCGCGGCTAGCTCCACCCAGGCGGCGGCGAGCCGGTGAAGTCGGCCAGCTGGGCGGCCAGGGCCTTCTGGAAGGCCGGGCGCGCCGTGCAGCGGGCGACATAGGCCGCCAGGTTCGGGGTCTCGGCCAGCATCGCCTCGGGCACGGCGCGCAGCACATCGGCCATCAGGAGGTCGCCGGCCGTGAAGCGGTCGCCGTCCAGATGGGGGTTCTCGCCCAGCCGCGCGGAAAGCTCGGAAAGGCGCTGGCGCATCCAGCTCTCGGCCTTCGGGCGCGCGCCTTCGGTCCAGGCCTGGCCGGCGCTGAAGACGTTCAGCTCGGTCAGGAAGGCGAGCGGGATTTCCATCGTGTTCAACGCGCAGAACATCCAGGTCTGGACACGCGCGCGGCCGGCGGCGTCACGCGGCATAAGGGCTTCCGACCGCTCGGCGATGCGCAGCACGATCGCGCCGCTCTCGAACATCTCGACCTCGTCGTCGACATAGGCCGGCACCTGGCCGAACGGCTGCTTGGCGCGCAGCGTCGTTCGGTCGCCGGTGGGGATCGACTCGGTTTGGTAGGGCTGGCCGGCCTCTTCGAGCGCCCAGCGGACGCGCATGTCGCGCACCCGGCCGCGCGCGAAATCGGGGACCCAGTCGAGGGCGGAAACGATGGCGTTCATTGGACGGTCTCCAGATAGGCGGTGAGCTTGTCGAGCAGGCTGGTCCAGCCGAAGACGTGGGCGTCGCGGGCGGCCAGGGTCTTGAACGGGGTCTGGTGGAAGCGTAGCAGCGTCCGGCCGCCGGCCAGCGACAGGAAGGTCACGGTGATCAGGTTGTCGACGTCCCAGGCGCCGTCGTCCCAGCGGAAGGTCATGACGATCCGCTCGCCCGGGACGATCTCCTGATAGACGCCCGACTTCCACACCTCGCGGCCCTCGGCGCTTTTCATGCCGAAGCGATAGGTCCCGCCGACCCGGAAATCCTGTTCCGCGCCGATCGGCTCGAACGTCTTGGGACCCCACCAGCGCATGAGGTGTTCGGGTCGCGTCCAGACCTGGAACACGAGCTCGCGCGGCGCGTCGAACAGGCGCTCGATCAGAAGCTCGTCGTCCTGGACGAGCGAGGTGGCGGCGGTCATGCCTTGGGCTCCTTGGCTTGAAGTTCGGCCAGGTAGTCGGCCATGCGATCGAAGCTGGCATCCCAGAACCGACGGTAATGCTCGATCCAGGTGTAGGCCCGCTTGAGGGCTTCCGCCTCCAGCTTGCAGGGGCGGATCTGGGCTTCGCGCGAGCGGCTGATCAGGCCGGCGGTCTCCAGCACCTTCAGGTGGCGCGAGACGGCCGGCAGGCTGATGTCGAACGGCGCGGCCAGTTCGTTCACGCTGGCCTCGCCCTCGGTCAGGCGGGCCAGGATGGCGCGCCGGGTCGGATCGGCGAGCGCGGCGAAGGTGGCGGAGAGGGGGTCGGTCATTTATTTAACAAGGTTGTTATTTAACGAGATTGTTAAATTAAGGGGGCAGAGATGTCAACACTCAGAATCCCTCTCTCGGCGAGAGAGGGCGGCGCGCCCCCTCCGTCACGATGCGTATCCGCATCGCGCCACCTCCCCCGCTTTGCGTGGGAGGAGGAAGCTGCTCCCTCCTCACCCGTGAAACGGGGGAGGTGGATCGGCGCCGATAGGCGGCGAGACGGAGGGGGCGCAACGTCGGGTCACCGCCACTCACCCTCCCATCCCGACTTGCGTCGGGATGGGCCCCTCCCTCTCTCCAGAGAGAGGGGCTGATGGCCATGAACCTTGTTCGGCCAAGCTGCCGTTAACCCCTTCATAAGATGCGGGGTTGCGCCGAGCCGACTCCGTCTCTACACGGGCGCCTTAACCTGCAAGATGGTCGACAGCGGGCGCGCGGATGTGCGCGACCGTGTCTTTGCGCGAGTTAGCCATGCCCAAGAGAACCGACATTTCCTCGATCCTGATCATCGGCGCGGGTCCGATCGTCATCGGTCAGGCCTGTGAGTTCGACTATTCGGGCGTCCAGGCCTGCAAGGCGCTGCGCGCCGAGGGCTACCGGATCATCCTGGTCAACTCCAACCCCGCCACGATCATGACCGATCCGGACGTGGCCGACGCGACCTATATCGAGCCGATCACGCCGGAGATGGTCGCCAAGATCATTGAGAAGGAACGCCCCGACGCGCTGCTGCCGACCATGGGTGGCCAGACGGCTCTGAACACGGCCCTGGCCCTGGAAGAGCAGGGCGTGCTGAAGAAGTTCGGCGTCGAGATGATCGGCGCCAAGGCCGAGGTCATCGACAAGGCCGAGGACCGTCAGAAGTTCCGCGACGCCATGGACAAGCTGGGCCTCGAGAGCCCGCGTTCGCGCGCCTGCCACACCCTGGACGAGGCCATGGAAGGCCTGGAGTTCGTCGGCCTGCCGGCGATCATCCGCCCGTCCTTCACCCTGGCCGGCACCGGCGGCGGCATCGCCTACAATGTCGAGGAGTTCAAGGAGATCGTCGAGCGCGGCCTCGACCTCTCGCCGACCACCGAAGTGCTGGTCGAGGAGAGCGTCCTGGGCTGGAAGGAGTACGAGATGGAGGTCGTCCGCGACAAGGCGGACAACTGCATCATCGTCTGCTCGATCGAGAACATCGACCCGATGGGCGTCCACACCGGCGACTCGATCACTGTCGCCCCGGCCCTGACCCTGACGGACAAGGAATACCAGTGGATGCGCGCGGCCTCGATCGCCGTGCTGCGCGAGATCGGCGTGGAGACCGGCGGCTCGAACGTGCAGTTCGCCGTCAATCCGGCCGACGGCCGCATGGTCGTGATCGAGATGAACCCGCGCGTCTCGCGCTCGTCGGCGCTGGCGTCCAAGGCCACCGGCTTCCCGATCGCCAAGGTCGCCGCGCGCCTGGCCGTCGGCTACACCCTGGATGAGCTGAAGAACGACATCACCGGCGGCGCGACCCCGGCCTCGTTCGAGCCCAGCATCGACTACGTCGTCACCAAGATCCCGCGCTTCGCGTTCGAGAAGTATCCGGGCTCCGAGCCCCTGCTGACCACGGCCATGAAGTCGGTCGGCGAGGTCATGGCCATCGGCCGCACCTTCAAGGAAAGCGTCCAGAAGGCCCTGCGCGGCCTGGAGACCGGCCTGTCGGGCTTCGACGAGATCGAGATCCACGGCGCCGATGATCCCGACACCGGCAAGGCCGCCGTCGTCCGCGCCCTGGGCACGCCGACCCCCGACCGCATCCGCGTGATCGCCCAGGCCTTCCGCCATGGCCTGACCGTGGAAGAGGTCAACGCCGCCTGCAGCTACGAGCCGTGGTTCCTCCGCCAGATCGCCGAGATCGTCCGCCAGGAAGGCTGGGTGAAGGCCGGCGGCCTGCCGACCGACGCCGCCGGCTTCCGCGCCCTGAAGGCCCAAGGTTTCTCGGACGCCCGCCTGGCCAAGCTGACCGGCCAGACCGAGGCCGCCGTGCGGTCGCTGCGCCAAGAGCTTTCCGTCCGCCCGGTGTTCAAGCGCATCGACAGCTGCGCCGGCGAGTTCCTGGCCTCGACGCCCTACATGTACTCGACCTACGAGACCGGCGCCCTGGGCCAGGTCCCCGAGTGCGAGAGCGATCCGTCCTCCGCCAAGAAGGCGGTGATCCTGGGCGGCGGTCCCAACCGGATCGGCCAGGGCATCGAGTTCGACTACTGCTGCTGCCACGCGGCCTTCGCGCTCGACGCCATCGGCATCGAGTCGATCATGGTCAACTGCAACCCCGAGACCGTTTCGACCGACTACGACACCTCCGACCGCCTGTACTTCGAGCCGCTGACGGCCGAGGACGTGCTGGAGCTGCTGCACGTCGAGAAGTCCAAGGGTACGCTGGCCGGCGTGATCGTCCAGTTCGGCGGCCAGACGCCGCTGAAGCTGGCCCATGCGCTGGAAGAGGCCGGCATTCCGATCCTGGGCACCAGCCCCGACGCCATCGACCTGGCCGAGGACCGTGAGCGCTTCCAGCAACTGCTGAACGGCCTGAAGATCGCCCAGCCGGAAAACGCCATCGCCCGCAGCTGGGACGAGGCGCGCGCCGAAGGCGACAAGATCGGCTTCCCGTTCGTGATGCGTCCGTCCTACGTGCTGGGCGGCCGGGGCATGGAGATCATCCGTGACCACGAGGCCATGGAGCGCTACATCGCCGGCGCCGGCGAGATCTCGTTCGAGCACCCGATCCTGCTGGACCACTATCTGAGCCGCGCGACCGAGGTCGACGTCGACGCCCTGTGCGACGGCAAGGACGTGTTCGTGGCCGGCGTGCTGGAGCACATCGAGGAAGCCGGCGTCCACTCGGGCGACAGCGCCTGCTCGATGCCGCCCTTCTCGCTGAAGGCCGAGACGGTCGAGGAGCTGAAGCGCCAGACGGTGCAGATGGCTCTGGCGCTCAACGTCCGCGGCCTGATGAACGTGCAGTTCGCGATCGAGGAGCCGCACTCCGACAACCCGCGCATCTATGTGCTGGAAGTGAACCCGCGCGCCTCGCGCACCGTGCCGTTCGTCGCCAAGACCATCGGCCAGCCGGTGGCGGCCATCGCCGCCAAGATCATGGCCGGCGCGACCCTGGCCAGCTTTGGCCTGAAGGACGTTCCCTACGACCACATCGCGGTCAAGGAAGCGGTCTTCCCGTTCGCCCGCTTCGCCGGCGTCGATACGGTGCTGGGCCCGGAAATGCGCTCGACCGGCGAGGTCATGGGCCTCGATTGGAAGCGCGAGGGCGAGACCAGCATGGGCCCGGCCTTCGCCCGCGCCTTCGCCAAGAGCCAGCTGGGCGGCGGCGTGAAGCTGCCGACCAAGGGCGCGGCGTTCGTCTCGGTCAAGGAAAGCGACAAGCCCTGGATCGTCGAGCCGGTGAAGCTCTTGCTCGCCGCCGGCTTCAAGGTGCTGTCGACCGAGGGCACGCAAGCCTACCTCGCCGAGCAGGGCGTCCAGGTCGAGCACGTCAAGAAGGTGCTGGAAGGCCGTCCGCACATCGTCGACGTGATGAA
>CAKZJK010000631.1 GCA_936942565.1 uncultured Caulobacter sp.
CGCCGCGCTGCTGTACGACCTGGCGGGCATCAGCCTGCCCGACAGCAAGGCGACGCTGGTCTATTCGCGCCTGGCCAAGCGCCTGCGAGCCCTGGGTCTGCGCTCCTTCGCCGACTACTGCACCTTCGTGGCCAGCGACAAGGGCGGGGACGAAAGCCAGGAGATGCTCCGGGCGCTGACCACCAACGTCACGCGCTTCTTCCGGGAGCCGCACCACTTCGAGGACCTGCGCGTCAACGTGCTGGAGCCGCTGGCCGACCAGGTGCGCGCCGGTCGCCGCCTGCGGCTGTGGTCCGCGGCCTCCTCGTCGGGGCAGGAGCCGTACTCGATGGCCTTCACCGTGCTGTCGGTGTGGCCGAACGCCGCGGACCTGGACATCCGGATCCTGGGCACGGACATCGACACCAACGTCCTGGCGACGGGGCGGGCCGCCGTCTATGACGAGAACCTGCTGGAAGGCATCCCCGCGCAGACGCGCGGCCAGTTCTTCGAGCGCGATCCCAACGACAAGCGCTCCTGGCGCGTTTGCGAGGCCGCGCGCAGCCTGGTCGCCTTCCGGGAACTAAATCTCAACGGTCCGTCGTGGCCTATGAAAGGTCCGTTCGACGCCATCTTCTGTCGGAATGTCGTGATCTACTTCGATGAACCCACCCAGGAACGCGTCTGGAGCCGCTTCGCGCCGCTCGTCGCCCCTGGCGGCCGACTTTATGTCGGCCACTCCGAGCGCGTTGGCGCTTCCGTGACCGCGTTCGAAAGCTGCGGTCTAACCGCCTACAGAAAGGTGGGCCGCTAATGGCTAAGATCCGCGTACTCGTCGTCGATGACTCCGCCACGATGCGGAGCCTGATTTCCGCAGCGCTGAACCGCGATCCCGAGATCGAGGTCGTGGGCGGCGCGGGCGACCCCTTCGAAGCCCGGGGCATGATCAAGACCCTGAACCCGGACGTCGTCACGCTCGACATCGAGATGCCGAACATGAACGGCATCGAGTTCCTCGAGAAGATCATGCGCCTGCGGCCCATGCCGGTGGTCATGGTCTCGACCCTGACCCAGGCCGGCGCGGAAATGACGCTGCGGGCCCTGGAACTGGGCGCGGTGGACTGCGTGGGCAAGCCGGCCGACGCGACCGGCACCCAGGAGGCCCTAGCCGAGATCGTCACCAAGGTGAAGACCGCGGCGCGCGCCTCGGTGCGCACCAAGGCCGACGCCGCGCCGGCCCGCGCGCCGCGCAAGGACTACATGCCCTCGGGCGACCTGGTCGCGATCGGTTCGTCGACCGGCGGCGTCGAGGCGCTGCTGTCGATCCTGCAGCAGTTCCCCGAAACCTGCCCGCCGACGGTCATCACCCAGCACATGCCGGCGACCTTCACCGCCAGCTTCGCCGCGCGCCTCGATCGTTCCAGCGGCGCCAAGGTGACCGAAGCCTCGGACGGCGCGGTTCTGGAGCCCGGCAAGGTCTATGTCGCTCCCGGCGGCGCCACGCACCTCGAGGTCGTCCGCTCGGCGGGCCTGCGGTGCCGCCTGGTTCAAGGCGATCCGGTGAGCGGTCACCGCCCGTCGGTGGACGTGCTGTTCAACTCGGTCGCCCAGACGCTCGGCGACAAGGCCGTCGGCGTGATCCTGACCGGCATGGGCCGCGATGGCGCGCAGGGCCTGCTGGCGATGCGAAAGGCCGGCGCGCGTACGCTGGGGCAGGACGAGGCGAGCTGTGTCGTCTACGGCATGCCGCGAGCGGCCTTCGAAAACGGCGCGGTGGAGAAACAGGTGTCCCTGTCCTCCATGGGCCAATCCATTCTTGATCTGGCCTCGGCGAGGCGCTGAACCCATGCCACAAGCAAGCACCATCTCCGTTCTCGTCGTCGACGACCAGCTGACCATGCGGGCGCTGATCCGCAATGCTCTGCAGCAGATCGGCTTCAAGGATATCCGTGAGGCGCCCGATGGCGAGGAGGCTCTCAAGAACCTCCTGGCCAAGCCGGCCAATCTCGTCATCTCGGACTTCAACATGCCGAAGATGGATGGTCTGGCGTTGCTCCGCGCGGTGCGCTCGCACCCGCCGATCCGCCAGACGGCTTTCGTCATGCTGACGGGCCGCGCCGACCGGGAACTGGTCCAGCGGGCCGTGCAGTTCGGCGTCAACAACTATTGCGTGAAGCCGTTCACCGTCCAGGGCCTGCGCGAGAAGATCGAACAAGTGTTCGGGCAGCTGACATGACGCACCACAACCCCTCCGAAGACACAGAGCGCGCGGTCAAGGTTCACGTCACCCAAGGCGAGAGCCACGTGACGACCGATCCGAACGTCGTGATGACCACGGTGCTCGGCTCGTGCATCGCCGCCTGTATCCGCGACCCGCAGTCGGGCGTCGGTGGCATGAACCACTTCCTGCTGCCGGACTCCGGCGACGGACGCGGGACGGGCGGCGACGCGGTTCGCTACGGCGCCTACGCCATGGAACTGCTGATCAACGAACTGCTGAAGAAGGGCGCCCGCCGGGAACGGCTGGAAGCCAAGATCTTCGGCGGCGCCAAGCTGTTCGACGGCCTCTCGGACGTCGGCGCCAGCAATTCCGCGTTCGCCGAGCGTTTCCTGCGCGACGAAGGCATTCCGATCGTCTCGTCCAGCACGGGCGGCGTCTCGGCCCGCCGGGTCGAGTTCTGGCCGGCCTCTGGCCGTGTCCGCCAGCGCCTGGTCGCCGTCGACAACGCGCCGCAGGACGTCCGTCGTCCCGCGCCCGCCCCTATGCCCGCCGCCTCCAGCGGCGACGTGGACCTGTTCTGATCGCATGCAAGCTTCGCCGCTCCCGACGCCGACGACCGACACGACCGAGCATCTCGCGGTCAGTGAACTGTCGCGTCGTCTGGCGGTGGAGCTGGCTTCCGCGGCCGCCATCTGCAGGGATTGCGAGCACCTCGCCGGCGATCTGGCGCAGGGCGGCGCCACGGTGGAGAACCTCGCGCGGCTGCAAGCGCTCGATGAGCTGAGCCAGAGGCTGCACGGCCTTTCGGAAGTTCTGGAGCGTATCGGTCATCACGCCTCTGGCGAGTGGAGCATGTCGATCACGCCGGTCCTCAACGGTCTTGGTCTCGCCGACATGGCCCAGCGCCTGCGCGCCGAGGAGCAGACCGAGGAACGCCAGGTCGCCGGCGAACTCGACTTCTTCTAGCGCCGATGAGCGACGCGCTTCTCCCCTCGACACGGATCAACCTCGAGCGGGCGACGGTGCTCGTGCTGGATGATAACGGTCCCTCGCTGGATATTCTGTCCCAGGTCGTGTCGGGCTTCGGCGTCAAGCAGTTGCTCCGCGCCGAAAGCGTCGCCGACGCCCAGACCTTGGTCCGCACCAAGACCTTCGATCTGATCATCAGCGATGTGCAGATGCCGACCACGGACGGCATCGAGTTCATTCAATGGCTTCGGCGGGAGGGCGGCGAGACCAACCGCTATATTCCCGTCATCCTGGTCACAGGCCACACCCGCACCTCGCAGATCTACAAGGTGCGCGACGCGGGGGCCAATTTCATGGTGGCCAAGCCGATCACGCCAAAGGTGCTGCTGGAACGGATCTTCTGGGTGGCCCGCGAGGACCGCGCCTTCATCGAATGCGACACCTATGTCGGACCCGATCGGCGCTTTAAGCACGAAGGACCGCCGCCCGGCACGGACGGGCGTCGCAAGGATGACCTTCCAGCGGAGGTGGGCGATGCGCAGACGCCCAACATGTCCGACGACGAAATCGCAAACCTGATGCGCCCAGCCAAGGTGCAGATATGAAAGTCCGCAAGTTTCGACCGACCAACCGCCTGACCGCGCTGATCAAGGAGCGCGGCGGGATCATGGCCAAGGACGCCATCGCCGCCGCCGAGGCGGGGGTGGAAAGTCTGCGCGAGTCGTCCATCGCCGCGCTGGACGAGGCCATCGCCGAGATCGAACGCCGCTTCGGCAAGGACAACCCTGAACGCGAGTCCGAGGTCTACGAGAGCCTCTATGTCCTGGCGTCGCGGATCATCGACGTCAGCGCTTTCGTGTCCGACGCCGGGATCGACAAGGCGGCGGTGTCGCTTTGCACCCTGGTCGATAGCTGTGAAGGCGCGGGCCATTGGCGCTGGGACGCCGTGGATGTTCATATCGACGCCCTGCGCCTGCTGCGCGCGCACGGCGCCCAGCTGCCCGTCGATCAACGCGACGCCATGCTCCAGGGCCTCTACCAAGTCAGCAACTACCGCCCCGACGAGGCGTAGGGCCAAGCTCTCCGAACGCTGCTATGTGTCGGAAACGCAACGGCGCGTCGAGTTCTCCAATCCGTGGCCACATTGCGGCCTTGTGGCGAAAGCCGGGCTTTGTTAGCACTGTGCCACCGGTGTCAGAAAACTTAGTTCGCTTCTGACACCGGTGACAAAAATCAAGACTTACCGGCTGGGGCTCGTTTCGCGAGGCAAGGTCGCGAAGCGCATCAAAGGCCAGACGGGCGCTCAAGCGCCCATGGTCGACACGGGAGGAGGCTATATGTCCAAGAATTTCACGGCGCGGTCGCGCGCTCTCCAGTACGGCGTCTCGGGCGGCGCGCTGGCTCTGACCCTGATGATGGCCGGCGGCGCGATGGCGCAGACCGCTCCGGCCGCCCAGGCTTCCGAGCCCGCCGAGGCCGTCGTCGAGGAAATCGTTGTCACCAGCTTCCGTAAGTCGCTGGACGCGGCCCTGAACGCCAAGCGCGACTCAGTCTCGTCCGTCGATGTGATCGTCGCCGAAGACATCGCCAAGTTCCCCGACCAGAACCTCGCTGAGTCGCTGCAGCGCGTCCCCGGCATCTCGATCGTCCGCGACGGCGGCGAAGGTCGCGCCATCACCGTGCGCTGCCTAGTCTCGCGCTTCACGCGCGTCCGCGTCAACGGCATGGAAGCGGTGGCCACGACGGCGGACGGCGCGAGCGCCAACCGCGAGCGTGGCTTCGACTTCAATGTGTTCGCCTCGGAACTGTTCAGCTCGCTGGTCGTGCACAAGACCGCCGAGGCCTCGCTGGATGAAGGCTCGCTGGGCGCGGTGGTCGACCTGAACACCGGCAATCCGATGCGAGGCAAGGACGGCTTCACCATGGCCCTCAGCGCCCAGGGCCAGTACAATACTCTGAGCAAGGACCTTGGTCCGCGCGTGGCCGGCCTGGTCAACTATCGCGCGCCGAGCGGCTTCTGGGCCGCTTCGGTTTCCGCCGCCTATTCACAGCAGAACCAGATCGAGGCGACCAACAATACGGTCCGCTGGGCGCAGGCGCGCTTCAATCGCGTCGGAACGACCAACTGCTTCACCACGCAGAATTCGGGCGGCAGCTACGTGCCGAGCGCCGCTTGCGATCAGGTCGCCTTGGCCTTCCATCCGCGCATCCCGCGCTACGGCCAAGTCACCCACGACCGCGAGCGTCTCGGCGTCACCGGCAGCCTGCAGTTCGCGCCGACCGATCGCACCAATCTGTCGATCGATGGCCTCTACTCTAAGTACAGCGCCATCCGTAACGAGAAGTGGGCCGAGGTTCTGTTCCGTTCGAACGAGCGCTCGATCAACGTTCGCGACTTCACGATCGACAGCAACAACAACCTGATCAAGGGCACGTTCGACAACGCCTGGGTTCGCCTGGAGCACTACGAGCGTAAGCTGGACACCACCTTCCACCAGCTCAGCGCCAACCTGACGCACGAGTTTACGGACCGGTTCAAGGTTCAGGCCCTGGCGGGTTTCTCGAAGTCGGACGCCGACATTCCGTACGAGACCACGATCATCTTCGACGATCGTGACGCGGCCGGCTACAGCTACGACTACACCAACATGAAGAAGCCGGTGCTGGCCTTTGGCACCAGCATCAGCGACCCGACGAACTTCCAGTTCGCGGAGTTCCGTGACCGTCCTTCGAACAACACCAACAAGTTCAAGACGTTCGCCCTCAACAGCGACTGGGCGTTGACCAACGACCTGACCGTGAAGGCCGGCGCCGTGTTCCGTCAGTTCGACCTGGACCTGAGTGAAGGCGCTCGCGACTCCACCTACTGCGCGGCCTTTACCTGCGCGGCCGGTACATACGGCGCGCCGGTCACTTCGGCCCTGACCCAGAACTTCTCGTTGACCGGCGCGGAAGCTCCCGCTGGCACGACCACGAGCTGGGCCGCGCCGAACCTGCAGGCGGCCGCCGCGCTAATCAATCTCTACCAGCGCCCGTTGCTCGTTCAGGCTGGCAACACGCGCTCGGTCACCGAGAAGGACACCGGCGCGTTTCTGCAGATGGACCTGAAGAGCCAGCTGGCGGGTCTCGACTACGCGCTGAACGCCGGCGTGCGTTACGTGAAGACCGAGCAGTCCTCGACCGGTCTCAACAGCGGTCAGAACATCACGGTCGAACGGAGCTATGAAGACTGGCTGCCAGCGGCCAATCTGGTCCTCTATCCGATGGACAAGGTGATCGTCCGCGCTTCGGCCGCCAAGGTGATGACCCGCCCGAACCTCGGCAACTTGACGCCGGGCGGTTCGGTGGATGGTTTCAACTACCGCATCACCACGGGCAATCCGCAGCTGAAGCCGTATCGCGCCAACGCCTATGACGCGGCGGTGGAGTGGTACTTCGCCCGCGAATCGATCTTCTCGGTCGCCCTGTTCAAGAAGGACATTTCGAGCTTCCCGCTTTCGACGTCCGTCCAGGGCACCTATGCCTCGACCGGTCTGCCGCTGTCGCTGATCCTGGCCAGCTCGCCCGCCGCGGCCAATCCCGAAGCGCGTCCGTGGACGATCGGTACGACGATCGACGGCGAAGGCGCGTCCCTCAAGGGCGTCGAGTTCGCGGTGCAAGGGCCGTTCAGCTTCCTGCCGGGCTTCTGGTCGAAGTTCGGCGGTATCGCCAACGTCACGCTGGTGGACTCCAACGTGTCTTACGGCGTCAACGGCCCGGCGACCGCCGCTCCGACGCCGACCGGCACCTTTCCGGTGCTGGTGCGGCGCACCGAGAACGGCAGCCTGTTCGATCTCTCGAAGCGCGCCTTCAACGCGACCCTCTACTACGAGGGTGATAAGTTCAGCGCCCGCGCCTCGGTCGCCTATCGCAGCGGCTATGTCGACGCCGCCAGCGACACGGGTAACGTTTTCGAGGGCTACAACAGCTCGGTCAATGTCGACGCCTCGATGCGCTATCGCGTGACCGATCAGTTCGAAGTCTCGCTGGAAGGCGTCAACCTGACGGACGAGTACCGCGATCGCTTCACCGACCTCGAAGCCGACCGCAACTACGAGTACAACCACTTTGGCCGGACCATCATGTTCGGGGTCCGTTACAAGATGTAGTCCCGCCGAAAGGCATGGACGGAGAAGG
>CAKZJK010000632.1 GCA_936942565.1 uncultured Caulobacter sp.
GGTTGCGGAAACAGCAAATCGGCAAGGTTCGGAACAGCTTGGGAACGAATCGGCTACGAATCGCCCACAGGGCAATGTTCTGTTTGTGTTCTATACCAGATGTTGTGTGCCGCCAAGGCCGGTCAACGACATGCTGAATCGGGCCTGCTTGCGACCGGCGCGCCGGCGCCTGGTCGAAAATCCGGTGAAAATCTCTGTCAAACGACCCGTGAAAACATGGTTAATATTCTGTAAACTCTAAAAAAACAGACTTGGCGCGCACGAATGGGGATCGGGACGAGGGGGTGAACCAATCTGGTACGAATCACGGACGAATCGCGGCTCGCCGAGATTTCCGGATTTGTTCCCCACAAGATCTTGTGGCGCAAGGTTTGGTTAACCATAGCAGCGATGACGTGGGCGAAAAATGCAAGAATTTCGCGCTCAGTCCAGGAGAATCGAAACAATCTTGCGTCACATCCGCGCCTTGGCCCGGCGATCGCTGTCGCCGGGAGGCGCCGCAGGGACGCCTGAACCAAACTGGAACGAATCACTGACGAATCAGGCCCCGTCATGGTTTCCCGGTTTGTTCACAACCAGATATGGTGGAATAACAAATATTTAACCATAGGCTCAGGTCTCGGAAGAAGCGCTTCGAATTCGCTTGTCGGCAAGATTGGCCGCCAAATCCGGCTCGTCGGCATCCCGGTGGGCAGGCGACTTGACAAACAAAACGGGCGACCGATCGGCCGCCCGCTTGAGGTTCCTATGATGAATGGAACCTAGATCATGTACTGGCCGCCATTGGCCGAAATCGTCGAGCCGGTGATGAATCCGGCATCGTCGGAGGCCAGGAAGACGACGCAGCGGGCGATTTCCTCCGGCTCGCCGAGACGGCCGACGGGAATCTGCGGAATGATCCGCTCGTTGAGCACTTTCTCCGGCACCGCGCGCACCATTTCCGTGCCGATATAGCCCGGGCAGATGACGTTGACAGTGATACCCTTGGCCGCACCCTCCTGGGCGAGCGCCTTGGTGAAGCCGATGTCGCCAGCCTTGGCCGCAGAATAGTTGGCCTGGCCCATCTGGCCCTTCTGGCCGTTGATCGACGAGATGGAAATGATGCGGCCGAAAGAGCGGTCGCGCATGCCCGACCATACCGGATGGGTCATGTTGAACAGGCCCGTCAGATTGGTGTTGATCACCGCATTCCACTGGTCGGGCGTCATCTTGTGGAACATGGCATCCTTGGTGATGCCGGCATTGTTGACCAGGATCTCCACCGGACCGAGATCGGCCTCGACCTTGGCGATCCCGGCTGCGCAGGCTTCGTAGCTGGAGACATCCCATTTGTAGGTCGGAATGCCATTGTCCTTGGTAAAGGCGGCCGCGGCCTCGTCATTGCCGGCATAGGTGGCGGCCACCTTGTATCCGGCATTCTTCAACGCGATAGAAATGGCAGCGCCGATGCCGCGCGATCCTCCCGTCACCAGTGCAACTCTTGACATGGCCTAGTCCTCCCCATTGGTAATCTGTCATTGGAATGTGCAAGGCCGGCGGCATGCTCCGCCACCAGCCTTGTCGAAAATCACATGGCTTCGACGCAAAGCGCGATGCCCATGCCGCCGCCGATGCACAGCGTGGCCAGGCCTTTTTTTGCAGAGCGGCGCTTCATCTCGTGGACCAGCGTGTTGAGAATGCGGGCGCCGGAGGCACCGATCGGATGGCCGATGGCGATTGCGCCGCCGTTGACATTGACCTTGGACGTATCCCAGCCAAGCTCCTTGTTCACCGCCGAAGCTTGCGCGGCGAAAGCTTCATTGGCTTCGATCAAATCGAGATCGCTCGGCTTCCAGCCTGCCTTTTTCAAAGCAGCACGCGCCGCCGGGATCGGTCCGGTGCCCATGATCTTCGGATCAACGCCAGCGGTGGCCCAGGACACGATGCGGGCCATGGGGGTGATGCCACGGCGCGTGGCCTCGGCTTCGCTCATCAGCAGGGTGGCGGCCGCGCCGTCATTGAGGCCGGATGCATTGCCGGCGGTGACGCTGCCATCCTTGTCGAAAGCGGGGCGCAGCTTGGCCAGCGATTCCAGTGTGGCGCCGGCGCGAATATATTCGTCGGAGTCGACGGTGACATCGCCCTTGCGGCCCTTGATGGTGACCGGCGCGATCTCGTCGTCGAACTTGCCAGCCTTCTGAGCGGCCTCGGCCTTGTTCTGGCTGGCGACGGCGAAGGCGTCCTGGTCGGCGCGGGTGATCTGCCAGCGCGACGCGATGTTCTCCGCCGTCTGGCCCATGTGGTAGCCGTGGAAAGCGTCCCACAGGCCGTCCTTGATCATGGTGTCGACGAACGCCAGGTCGCCCATCTTCTGGCCGCCCCGCAGGTTCTGGGCGTGCGGCGCCTGGCTCATGCTCTCCTGGCCGCCGGCCACGACGACGTTGGCGTCCCCGGCCGCGATCTGCTGAGCGGCCAAGGCCACCGCGCGCAGGCCCGAGCCGCACAGCTGATTGAGGCTCCACGCAGGGCTCTCGACGGGGATGCCCGCCTTGACCGAGGCCTGACGCGCGGGCCCCTGACCGGCGGCGGCCTGCAACACCTGGCCCAGGATCACCTCGTCGACGTCGCTCGGCTGAAGGCCGGCGCGGGAGACGGCGGCCTCGATGGCGACCTTGCCCAGTTCCGAAGCGGGCAGGCTGGACAGCGCCCCGTTGAACGAACCCACCGGCGTGCGGGCGGCGGAAACGATGACGACGTCGCTCATGCGATAGCTCCCGTAACGGTCTGGCGGCGACGCCTTAGCTGTTGCGGCGCCACGGTTTTTTGCAGTGCAACACCACCTTGCACACCCTGGTGGCGTTCGTCATCAGCACATTTTCACGGCATCATGACGACTCCAAGTCATCAGACCACTGGCGCCATGCCTTTGCATTCGCGATAGTGCGATGCGAAAAGCGGACGGAAACCGCTGTCTAGGGAACGAAATGTCCGAGAACCCTGAAAAAGGCGAAACGGCCGCCGGGACCGAAAAATCGGCCGGCCAGCGCGTGATCATCAAGAAATACGCCAACCGTCGCCTCTACAACACAGCGTCTTCCTCGTACGTCACCCTGGAACACCTCTCGGAGATGGTGAAGGAGGGCGTCGACTTCGTGGTCTATGACGCCAAGACCAACGACGACATCACCCGCTCGGTGCTGACCCAGATCATCTTCGAAGAGGAAAACCGCGGCGGCGGCCAGAACCTGCTGCCCATCCAGTTCCTCCGTCAGCTGATTGGCTTCTACGGCAACTCGATGCAGGCCTTCCTGCCGTCGTATCTCGAGATGTCGCTGGAGAGCTTCACCAAGCAGCAGGAGCGCCTGCGCGGTCAGCTGGCCAACATGGCGCCCGGCAAGATGCCGGGCATCGGCGTCTACGAAGAGCAGATCCGTCAGAACATGGCGCTGTTCGACCGGGCGATGAAGATGTTCTCGCCGTTCGCCTATGTCCGCCCCGAGGACGCGCCGGCCCCGCCGCCCGAGCCCGCGCCGGCTCCGCAACCCGCCGCGCCCACCGACGACTCGCTGGCGGATCTCAAGCGTCAGCTGGCGGCGATGCAGGAACAGATCGCCAAGCTGGCCACCAAGTCTTAACCACGCCTGGCGAGACCTTCTTAACCGTCCTCTCCCTACCGTCGTTGGCATGAACGGCCCGATCGATCCCATTCGACGCCTGAGCCTCACGCGACGCGCCCTGCCCGCGCCGCGCGACGCCGACCGTCACGAGGAGACCGAGGAAGTCGTGCTGACGGTCGAGGACGAGGACGAACAGCCCGCGCCCGCGCCGCCGCGCCGCGAGGGCTTCGCCGCCTTCGCCGCTCACCTGATGGGCCAGGTCGGTCAGAAGCGCGGCCTGCGTGGTGGGCAGGAAGTGCTCAACGCGGCCAGATCGACCTACCTCGGCACGGAATATTCCGGCCCCGCCGACCGCCGGCCCAAGGCCGGCCTGCTCAAGAAGACCAACATCTAGCCTCTTGGCGCGGCCGTTCGGCCTCTAGCGCCCCTCGGCGTGTCCTTGGCGTGGAACTTGCTTGACCTCTCGCGCACTCATCGCCGCGAGCCCGTCATGCTGTCCCTCGCCATCCGCATCTTCGACGTCACGGTCGTGGCCCTGATCTTCACGGCGCTGACGTAAGCTTCTTGTTGTCGCGCGGCGGACGCCACGCTTACGCGCTTTCCAGCAGCATCATCGTGCCCTGGCCGCCGTCGGCGCAGATGCTGACGATGGCGCGTTCGCCCTTAGGCCGCGCCGCCAGCTCCTTCACCGTCTGGCTGATGATCCGCGCGCCGGTGGCGCCGAACGGGTGACCCAGCGCCAGGCTGCCGCCGTTGGGGTTCATCCGCCCGCGCGGGAAGACGCCCATCGGCGTGGTGACGCCAGCCTTCTCGCTCAGGAACTTGGCGCTTTCCCAGGCGGCGATGTGCGACAGCACCTGGGCGGCGAACGCCTCGTGGATCTCCCAAAGACCGATGTCGGCGTAGGTCAGGCCGTTGCGGGCCAGCATGCGCGGCACGCCGTAGGCCGGGGCCATGAGAAGGCCCTCGTGGCGAAGGTCGATCGAGGTGACTTCGTAGTCCACCAGTCGCACCCTGGGCGTCTCTCCCGGCAGGCGGGCCATGCCGGCCGCCGAGCCGACCCAGACGGCAGCCGCGCCGTCGGTAAGGGGCGAGGAGTTGCCCGCCGTCAGCGTGCCCTTGCCGCTGGTCTTGTCGAAGGCGGGACCCAGCTTGGCCAGCTTCTCCAGCGAGGTGTCCTTGCGCGGAATACCGTCGCTCTTGATCTCGCCCACGGGGATCACCAGGTCGTCGAAGAAGCCGGCTTCCCAGCCCTGCACCGCCCCCTGGTGGCTGGCCAGGGCGATGGCGTCCTGGTCGGCGCGAGACAGGTTCCATTCCTTGGCGGTGATCTCGGTGTGCTCGCCCATCGACAGACCCGTGACCCGGTTGACCACCTTGGGGATGAAGAGGCGCACGTCCTTCAGGTTCAGCGCGCCCAGCGCCGCCAACCGCTGCTGGCCCGTCTTGGCGTTCTGGAACTTGCGGATCCAGTCCGAGAGGGCGACCGAGAGGCCCAACTGCACGCGGCTCATGCTCTCGACGCCGCCGACCAGGGCCAGATCGCGGCCGCGACCGTCGACCATGCCAGCCGCCTCGATCGCGCCGATCATGCTGGTCGAGCAGGCCATCACGGTCGAGAAGGCCGGAATGGTCGGATCGCCGCCCGCGTCCAGCAGCACCTCTCGGGCCAGGTTGCTCCACGTGAGGTTCGGAATGACCGTACCCCAGACGGCGAAGTCGGGCTTGGCGCGCGCGAGCATCGCCTTGACCACCGGGACCGACAGACCGATCGCGTCATGGCCGGCCAACGCGCCGTCGACCTTGGCGAACGGGGTGCGAACCCCCGCCGCGAGCCACACGCCAGGGGTGGAGGAAGAAGCGGCGGCCATGGCGAAAACTCCGGAGCGAGGAACGATCCCGCCTATATGGGATCGCCCCGCGCTTCTTGTCGAATTTCGGCACGCTCTCGCGCCCAGGCTCGCACAACCCCTTTGCACGCGCGCGCCGAGCGGCTTAATCGGCGAGCATGAGCACCGAACAAGACCTCGACACCAAGAAGGCCCGCGCCCGGGCGTGGTTCGAAAGCCTGCGCGACCAGATCTGCGCGGAATTCGAGCGCCTGGAGGACGAGGCCCCGGCGGACCTGTACCCCGGCGCGCCCGGCCGCTTCGAGAGGAAGCCGTGGCATCGGGAAGCCGGCGGTGGCGGGGTCATGGGCATGATGCACGGCCGCCTGTTCGAGAAGGTCGGCGTCCACGTCTCGACGGTGCACGGGACGTTCACGCCCGAGATGGCCAAGAACATGCCGGGCGCCGACGAGGACCCCCGCTTCTTCGCCACGGGCATCAGTCTGATCGCGCACATGACCAATCCGCGCGTGCCGGCCGTGCACATGAACACCCGCTTCGTGGTGACGACGAAGGCCTGGTTCGGCGGCGGTGCCGATCTCACTCCGGTGCTGGATCGCCGGCGCACCCAGGAGGACCCGGATACTCTCGCCTTCCACGCCGCGATGAGGGGCGCCTGCGATGCGCACGCGGCCGTGGCCTCCTACGACAAATACAGAAAATGGTGCGACGAGTATTTCTATCTGCCCCACCGCAAGGAGCCGCGCGGCATCGGCGGCATCTTCTACGACCACCACGATAGCGGCGACTGGGAACGCGACTTCGCCTTCACCCAGGATGTCGGTCGCGCCTTCCTCGAGATCTATCCGACCCTGGTGCGTCGCCGGATGGGCGAAGCCTGGACCGCCGACGAGCGCGAGCAGCAGTTGGTTCAGCGCGGCCGCTATGTAGAGTTCAACCTGCTCTACGACCGCGGCACGACCTTCGGCCTGAAGACCGGCGGCAACGTCGAGTCGATCCTCAGCTCGATGCCGCCGGCGGTGAAATGGCCGTAGACGGCGGGACTAGGCTTGGGGGCACCGGGCCCCGGTGTCGATCCACGCCCTGATCAGCTCGCCGAACTGGGCCTGAGTGCCCGGGACCGGCGCGCGGCCCGCGCCTGGGTTCCAGCCCCAGCCGACCAGATGATCCTCGGCCATGTGGTGATGGATCTGCTCAAGGGTCTTGCCGCCGTTGGTGGCGGGGTTCTTCAGTTGAGCGCAGATCTGGCCAAGCGACTTGCCCTGCCAGGCCATCTCGGCCGGGGCGAGCGCCCATTTCGGATCGCCGGGGATGCTCTTGATGTTGTCGCCCCAGGTCGGAACGTTGGCCCCGGTGTGGCACGAGAAGCAAGGCAGGCCCGCCGGGCCGTGACCACTGTCGCCGGCGACCATAGGCGGGTTGTGCGGATGCAGGTCGTCGCCCTGGGTCGGCGCGCGCTCGACCGGATGACAGTTCAGGCAGCGCGGGTTCTGGATCACCTTGCCGGCCTCGGTGAACAGCGCCACCGAGCGCGTGGCGGGATCGGTGATCGATTGGAAGCTGGCGGCGGTCCTCAGCGATTCAGGCGACCGCTGCTTCGCCTCGGGCGCGGCCTCGACGCTGGCGACGACCGCTCCGCTCACGGCCAAGACGCCCGCCAGGATCAAGCCGTTCACGACGCGATTGGGAGTGAGGCGCATCGACGTTCTCCGGAAGGTCCGGAGTTCAACGCCGTGGCTTACCTCCGGGTTTCCTTCGTCGCCTGCTCGAGAAATCGGCCAATCCACTGGGCCACCCTGGCCCGGTCGTTCCGAACGCTCAGGCTGGCGATCGCGGCGTCGGCCTGCTGATCGGTGAACCTCGTCCCGCGCCGCGCCTCGATCAGGGCCTTGGCGTAGGCCGGATCGAACTCGGGGTGGAACTGCATCGAGATCGCCCTGGCGTCGTCGTACGAGAGGATGCCGTAGGGCGTGAAGGCGCTGCCGGCCAGGACGCGGGCGCCGGGCGGCGGTTCGACCACCTGGTCCTGGTGGGAGGCCGGCACGGCGACCGCGGTCACATCATCCATCCACGGCGCGGCTTGCGCGACCTCATAGGCGTGAAGGCCAACGCCCCAGCCCTTGTCCGACTTCACGACCCTGCCGCCGAACGCCTCGGCCATGACCTGGTGGCCAAAGCAAACACCGACCAGCGGCGTCCCGCCCTTGGCTTGGCGCAGGAAGGCCTTCAGCGGCTCGATCCACGGCAGAGGGTCATAGACGCCCGCCGCCGAGCCGGTGACCACATAGGCGTCATTCTCGGCGGGGTGCTCGGGCAGCACGCCCCGTTGGACGTCGTAGGCGCGATAGACATAGCCCGGCCCCAGCAGCGCCTCGAACATCGCGCCATAGCCGCCGAATGTCTCCAGCAGGTCGCCTGGCGGCTCGCCGGTCTCGAGCAGGCCGATCCTCAAGCGGTTCAATAGACCATCCCCTGGGCGACGGCCTTCAGGCGTTCGATGATGCTGAACTTGTCGTCGATGAAGTCCTGGTCGATCCACCAGAGCTCGACCTCGCGCAGCACCTTGCCGACCAGGGGCCCCTTGGGAACGCCGGCCTTCATGATCTCCTCGCCCGTCAGCGGAAGCGTCGGGGGCGTCCAGGTCTCGGCGAGCGCCAGGAGAGCCCGCCACTGCGAGGCGGTGGAAGCCCGTTCCGATCCTGCCCAGGCCAGCTTGACCTGGTCACGGAAGGCGCTCGGCCCCAGGGCGTAGATGGCCCGCCGCGCCTCGCGCGGGCTCATCCAGGAGACGACCTTCGGCCCCTCGGTCTTGGCCGAGACGATCCGATCTCGGTCGGCGTTGGACAGGCGAAGGCGCTCGGCCAGGGCCTTGGCGCCGCCATCGTCGGGCGTCAGGGCGGCGAGGCGCAGAAGGGCGTCGGTCTCGAACAGCTGCTCGGTCTCGATCGCGACCAGGGCGTCGAAGCGGGCCAGCGACTGGACCGTCGGCAGGATCGCGGCGAGGACCCCGGTGGCGGCCATCAGGCGGAAGGCGGGACGCGGATCATCCGCCGCCAGCGTCTTCAGCAGCTCCTTCTGGATCCGCTCGGCGGTGCCGCCCAGCAGCATGTCCTTCAGCGCGGCGCAGGCGGCCAAGGCCTCGGCGTCCGGCTCGCTTCGGCCGTACCAGGCCTGGAAGCGGAAGAAGCGCAGGATGCGCAGATAGTCCTCGCGGATGCGGGTCATCGGATCGCCGACGAAGACCACGCGGCCGGCGCGGGCGTCCTCGACGCCCTGACCGACCGGATCGAACACTGTCCCCTCGGCGTCGGCGTAGAGGGCGTTGAAGCGGAAATCCCGGCGCTGGGCGTCCTCGGCCCAGTCGTGGGTGAAGGCCACCACCGCCCGGCGGCCATCGGTGGCGACGTCGCGGCGCAGGGTCGTGACCTCGTAGGGGCGGCCGCCAGACAAGGCGGTGACCGTCCCGTGCTCGACGCCGGTCGGCACGGCGCGCAGGCCGGCCCGCTCGATCGCCTCGATCGTCTGGTCCGGGGTCAGGGTGGTGGCGATGTCGACATCATCGACCGGCTTGGCCATCAGGGCGTTGCGGACGCAGCCGCCGACGAAGCGCGCGCAGCCGGCGCCGCCCTTTGCCTCCAGGGCCGCGATCACCGCCCGCGTCTGGGGCAGCGCCATCCAGGGGGGCACGCCGATCGATACGCCGCTCAAGCCTTGTTCTCCCTCAGCCCGTCAACGCCTCGGGCGCGTCGTCATGGAGCCGCTCGTACAGCGACCGCAGCATGCCCGCCGTCGCGCCCCAGATGAACCGGTCGTTCCAGGGCATGGCGTAGAAATGTCGCCGACCGCCGGGCGCCTCGCGATACTGGCGCTGGTGGTTGGCCGGGTCCATCAGGAAGTCGAACGGCGTCTCGAACACGTCGGCCACCTCTTCGGGGCTCGGCGTGAACTTGGCGCGCGGATCGATGAAGCCGACCACGGGCGTGACGTGGAAGCCCGTCACCGTCTGGTAGCCGTGCAGCAGGCCCGCCAGGGTCACGCAGGCCGGATCCAGGCCCACCTCCTCGTTCGCCTCGCGCAGGGCCGTGACCCAGGGCGTCTCGCCAGGATCGCAGCGGCCACCTGGAAAGGCGATCTGGCCCGTGTGGCTGCGTAGGGTGTCCGAGCGCCGGGTCAGCAGCACGGTGAGCCCCTCCTCGTGCTCGATCAGGCCCACCAGCACGGCGGCGGGGCGCAGGGCGTGGGGATTGTCGAACTTGAGACCCGGATTGAGATCGAAGTCCGAGCGCAGCGGATTGGCGAGGCTGGGATCGTAGCTCTCGATCGGGTCGAGGCGGCTGGCGATCCAGGCGCGGCGTTCGTCTCGCGTCATGCCGGCGCCGATCCCGGAGGCGCGATGGGGAAGAAGGCGCAGTTCGACGTGACGCCCCAGACCCCATCCTTGGGCGTCGCCAGCTCAGCCAGCTCGTAGAAGACGGGCCGGGCGATCAGGGCCTCAAGGCCGCGTCGCACGTGGAGATAGGGGCGAGGCTCCCCGGTGTCGGCGTCGATCTCGACGCGGATGGCGTTGTCGGGCCCCGCCACGACCGTGTCGCCGACATTGGTCTGGAAGACCAAGGTCTCGCCGTCCTGGTCGACGCGCGTGGCGATGAACGGCGCGTCCTCGACCGTGATCTTCATCTTCTCGACGGGCGTCACCAGATGATAGCCGTCGGGGTCCAGCCGCAGCACCGTCGAGAACAGGCGCACCAGCGCCTCGCGGCCGATCGGCGTACCCTCGTGGAACCAGACGCCGTCCTTGGCGATGCGGATGTCGATCTCGCCGCAGTGGGGCGGGTTCCACAGCCATACCGGCGGCAGGCCGCGTTCGCCGGAGGCCTGTGCTTGCTGGGCGGCCTGGGCGACGCCTTCCAGGCCAGTCTTGGCGGGCGCGTCGGTCATACCGATCAGTTAGGCCGTCCCGCCGCCCGGCTCAAGCGATCATGACGTCGCGCTTGCGCCCGGCGCGATCGCGACGGGGCCGGAGAGTCCCTCATCGCCGCCCTGCCGCAGGGGAAGCAGCAGCACGCGGCGCTGATCCACCGGGCCGGGCATGACGACACCGGCGGTGTGAGCGTTGGTGAAGCCGATCCGGCCGAAATAGGGGCCATCGCCGACCAGCAGCACGGCGCGCCAGCCGGCGGCGCGGGCAGCCTCGCGGGCGCTCTCGACCAGGGCCTGGCCCAGCCCCGCGCTGCGCTCGTCGGGATCGACCGCCAAGGGACCCAGGAAGGCGACCGGCTCGCCGCCGATGGTTACCGGCCACATCCGGCAGCAGCCCACCGGCTGGCCGTCACGCAGGGCGACGAATGAGCAGTCGGGGAGCAGCGCGTTGCCCTCGCGCAGGCGCTCGGAGGACTTGGCGAAACGGCCAGGGCCGAACACCCGGTCGATCAGGGCGGTGACGGCCGTCTCCATCGCCGGGGTCTCGAGGACCAGGGGCGGATAGGCGGGCGATGCGGAAAGGGTCTGGGGAACGGAGGTCATCGGCCTTCGGGAAATGCGGAAGAACGTCGGGGGGCTCCCGACGCGAAGGCGCGAGGGGAGAGGTTCAGATCGTGGCGCGTTCGCGCGGCATTCGTCGCAGGCGCATGCCCTGAGACCTCCAGTTGGTGCGCGCGCTGTAGGGCCAAGGCTTTCTCAGGTCAATAACGTTGCGGCGCGGGAGCTTCGCCCTATGTTGCGACCCGATGTCCGACCCCGCCTCAGCCGCCACGCCCGATACGTCTACCCGCGCCCTGTTGCGGGAACGTGACTTCCTTCTGTTCTGGGTGGCGCGGTTCAGCTCCACCCTGGGGGTGCAGATCCAGTCGGTGGCCCTGGGTTGGCAGGTCTACGCCATCGCCCGGATGACCAAGTCGGTTGGCGAGTCGGCGTTCATGGTCAGCATGATCGGCCTGGCGCAGTTCCTGCCGCTGTTCCTGCTGACCCTGGTCGCCGGCGAGACAGCCGACCGCCGGACCCGCAAGCTGATCGTGGCGGCGACCCTGGCGCTGGACGCGGTCAGCGCCGGCGTCCTTCTGGTCCTGGCCTTGATGGGGTCGCACCAGCTGTGGCCCATCTTCGCGATCTCGGTGATGTTCGGCGCCAGCCGCGCCTTCCTCTCGCCCGCCAGCAGCGCCATGGGGCCGATGCTCGTGCCACGCCCGCTGCTGCCGCGCGCCATCGCCTGGAACTCGCTGTCCTGGCAGGCCGGCTCGATCGTCGGCCCGGCCCTGGGCGGCCTGTTGCTGATTCACTCGCCGGCCCTGGCCTTCGGCGCGTCGTTCGGCCTGTACCTGACGGCCGCGCTGCTGGCCCTAATGATCCGCAAGACCACCAAGCCCGAGCAGCAGCCCGGCTCGCGCATGGAGCTGATCAAGGAAGGCCTTAGCTACGTCTGGAACAACAAGATCGTGTTCGGCTCGATCTCGCTGGACCTGTTCGCGGTGATCCTGGGGGGCGCGACGGCCCTGCTGCCCGTGTTCGCCAAGGACGTGCTGCACATCGGCCCCGGCGGCTTTGGCCTGCTGCGCGCCTCGCCGGCGATTGGAGCCACCCTGGTCGGCTTGTACCTGGCGGCTAATCCGATCCGCCGCAACGCCGGCAAGATCATGTTCGCGGGGGTCGCCGTCTTCGGCCTGTCGACCGTGATCTTCGGCCTCTCCAAGCTGGAGTGGCTGTCGGTGGCGGCCCTGGCCGTGCTCGGCGGGGCCGACATGTTGTCGGTCTATGTCCGCCAGACCCTGGTGCAGATCGTGACGCCCGACGCCATGCGCGGCCGCGTCGCCGCCGTGTCGGGCGTCTTCATCAGCGCCTCCAACGAGCTGGGCGAGGTCGAGAGCGGCGCGGCGGCCTGGCTGCTCGGCCCCGTCGGCGCGGCGGTGTTCGGCGGCGTCGGGGCCATGGCGGTCACGGGAATCTGGGCCTTCCTGTTCCCCGAGCTGCGCAAGGCCGACAAGCTGGAATAGCGATCAGGCCAGCGCCAGTTTGCGCAGCGCCTCGCCGGTCATCCGCCGGATGATCCACTCGTCCATCGAGGCCGCGCCCAGGCTGTCGTAGAACGCGATCGATGGCGCGTTCCAGTCGAGAACCGACCACTCCAGACGTCCCAGTCCCTCGTCGACGCAGCGCTTGGCGAGATTGGCCAGCAAAGCCTTGCCCGCGCCGGCGCCCCGCGCGGTCGGCCGCACGAACAGGTCCTCCAGATAGATCCCGTGGCGGCCGACGAAGGTGGAGTAGTTGTAGAACCACAGGGCGAAGCCGATCGGCTCGCCGTTCAGCTCGGCGATGTCGGCGAAGGCGCGCGGCTGGGCGCCGAACAGCGCCGCCTCGGTGTCGGCCAGGGTCGCCTGGACCGTATCGAGCAGCTTTTCATAGTCCGCCAGATCGAGGATGAATTGATGGATCAGCGCCGCGTCGGCGGGCGTGGCGGGGCGGACTGAAACGGACATGGCGGTCTCTTCGGACTATCGGGACTTCGTTCTGGAGCAACTGGCGCCGCTGGGCCAGGTCACCGCCCGCCGGATGTTCGGCGGTGTAGGGATCTACGCCAACGGCCTGTTCTTCGCCCTGATCGACGACGATGTCCTGTACCTGAAGACCGACGAGTCGCTGAGGCCCGAATTCGAGGCCGCCGGCTGCCACGCCTTCGCCCCGTTCGGCGCCGACAAGCCGATGAGCTACTGGACCGCGCCGACGGAAGCGCTGGACGACCAGGACATCCTGTTGGACTGGGCGCGCAAGTCGCTGGCCGTCGCCGGTCGCAAGGCGGCCGGCAAGAAGCGCTAGCCGATCTTCACCCCCGGTGGAGGAACGCTGTCCTCGGGCACGAAGAAGTCCGGCATCAGCGTCGCGGCGGGATCCACCTTGTACCGGTCGAAATCGCGCACGCCCTCGCCGTACAGGAAGGTGTCGTCGATCAGGAACTGGCCCGAGAAGTCTCGCGAGGGCTTGTTGAAGATCGCATGGGCGGCGTCGGCCATGATCTCGGGCGTGCGGCAGTGGCGCAGGCCCTCCTCGCCGGCCAGGGCGAACTGGATGGCGGCCGTGGCGATGCCCGTGCGCGGCCACAGGGCGTTGAAGGCGACGCCGTCGCTCTTGAACTCCTCGGCCATGCCCAAGACGCACATCGACATGCCGAACTTGGCCATGGTGTAGGCCACGTGCGGTCCGAACCAGCGCGGCGACATATCCAGCGGCGGCGACAGCATCAGGACGTGCGGATTCTCGGCCTTCTTCAAGTAAGGGATGCAGGTCTTGGTCGTCAGGAACGTGCCGCGCGTGTTGATCTGGTGCATCAGGTCGTAGCGCTTCATGTCGGTCGACAGCGTGCCCGTCAGCGAGATGGCCGAGGCGTTGTTCACGCAGATGTCGATGCCGCCGAACGTGGCGACGGCCTTCTCGACCGCCTCCTGGACATTGGCTTCGTCGCGGACGTCGACGACCAGCGGCAGGGCCTTGCCGCCCGCCGCCTCGATCTCGGCGGCGGCGCTGTAGATGGTGCCCGGCAGCTTGGGATGGGCCTCGGCGGTCTTGGCCGCGACCACGACATTGGCGCCGTCGCGGGCGGCGCGCAGGGCGATGGAGAGACCAATGCCGCGCGAGGCGCCGGTGACGAACAGGGTCTTGCCCTTGAGGCTCATGGCTAGTTCTCCGAATTACGCGCCAGCGCCGGTGGTCTCGACCGACAGGGTCCACAGCCGTTCGGCCGCGTCGGGGTCGAGGGCGTGGGGCATGACGCCGACCCAAGGGGCTTCCTTGCTCCAGGGAACCGCTTGATTGCAATCCTCGAGATAGAGGCCGCCGACCCCTTCCAGCTCGTCGCCGACGGCGGCCCAGACGCTGGTGGCCGCGCCCTGCTCGGTCGTCTTGAAGCCTTCGCGTGGCCGGTCGTTCTCGTCCAGCCAGCCCAGCGCGCGCTGCTCCTCGATCGGCAGGTGGCGCTGCAGCGGCGTCATGATGCCGCCGGGCATCACGGCGTTGGCGTTGACGCCCTTCTCCCTGAACCGCTTGTCGAAGCCGACCGCGAACAGGCTGTTGGCCGTCTTGGCCTGGCCGTAGGCCTCCCACTTGTCGTAGGGCCGGGTCAGGTAGTTCGGGTCCTCGAAATTCACCGGCGAGCGGCGGTGGCCGATCGAGGACAGCGACACCAACCGCGAGCGATGGCCCGAGTGCGCCGCGCCATCCACCAGGTTCGGCGCCAGCAGCGCCGACAGCAGGAAGTGGCCGAAGTGGTTGGTGCCGATCTGCATCTCCAGCCCATCGACCGTCCGCGACAATGGGCAGGCCATGACGCCAGCGTTGTTGATCAAGAGGTTCAGGCGCCGGTCGCCCCAGCGATGGGCGAAGTGGCGGACGGCCTCCAGGCTGGAGAGGTCCAGCATGCCGAAGCTGACCCGCTTCAGGCCGACCTCTTCGTTGATCTGGTTGGCGATCTCCTCGCCCAGCTCCGGCTTGCGGGCGGCGATGATCACCTCGGCGCCGGCCAGCGCCAGGGCCCGCGCCGTCTCGACGCCGATGCCAGTGGCCGCGCCGGTGACGATCGCCACCTTGCCCGAGAGGTCGTGACCCGCGACCACCTCGCGCGCCGTCGACTTGGCCCCGAAGGGCGAGGTGATCCGATCCGTCATGGCGATCCTCTCCTTATGTTCTGTCTTCCCGGGCAAGCGAAGCGCGGATCCTGGATCGCGGCAAGCTCGGCGTATCAGGCGGTCCCGGCTCGGCGCGCTTCGCGCTTGACCGGGATGACAGCTTTTATTGCACTTTCGAGAAGTCCGCGGGCCTGCGTTCCATGAAGGCCATGAACGCCTCGCGCGCCTCGGCGGTCTGCAGGCGGGCGGCGAACTCGGCGCCCTCGACGTCCATCAGGGCGGCGATCTTCTCGGCGTCGCGCATCAGGCGCTTGGTGGGGG
>CAKZJK010000633.1 GCA_936942565.1 uncultured Caulobacter sp.
CCCGCCAGTTCGCCGAGGACGCCGGCCCGCTGGCGCACCCGGTGCGGCCGTCCAGCTATCTGAAGATCGACAACTTCTACACCGCGACGATCTACGAGAAGGGCTCGGAGATCATCCGGATGCTGAAGACCATCCTGGGCGCGGAGGCGTTCCGGAAGGGCTGCGACCTCTACTTCGAGCGCCATGACGGCCAGGCGACGACGGTCGAGGCGTTCATCGCGTGCTTCGCCGAGGCTTCGGGCCAGGATCTCTCCAACTTCTTCGCCTGGTACGAGCAGGCCGGCACGCCGGCCGTGACGATCGCCAGCGACTATGACGCCGACGCTAGGGCGCTGACGCTGAGCCTGCGCCAATCGACGGCGCCCACGCCGGGCCAACCGACCAAGAAGGCCCTGCCGATCCCCGTCGCGATCGGCCTGCTGTCGCACGACGGCGAAATCCTGCGCGACACCGAGGTCGTGCTTCTGGACAGCGACAGCATGACCGTTCGCTGGGAAGGCGTCGCCAAGCCGCCCGTCCTGTCGGCCCTGCGTGGCTTCTCGGCCCCGGTCAACCTGACAACGGACGCGCGCCCCGCGGATCGCTACGTGCTGTTTAGCGCCGATCCGGACCTCTTCAACCGATGGGAGGCCGGCCAGACCCTGGCGCGCGACCTGATCCTGGCGCGCGCTGGCGGCTCGCCGGACGAGGTCGGCGAGGAGCGCTACGCCGACGCCCTGGGCCAGGCCCTGGTCGACGCCGCGTCGGAACCCGCCATCAAGGCGCTTCTGCTGAGCCTGCCGTCCGAACCCGACCTCGCCTTGATGTCGGAGCCGGCCGATCCGATCGCCTTGCACGAGGCGCGGGACGCCCTGCGCGTCCGGATCGCGGTGCACCTGGGCGAGCTGCTGCGCCGACTGCATGGCGAGATGCAAGGCGCGGGCGAGTTCTCGACCAGCGCCGAGGCGGCGGGCCGACGGGCGCTGCGGAACGCCTGCGCCGACATGCTGTCAGCCGATCCCCACGAAGACAATCTGGCGCGCCTGCGCGGACACTACGAAGCCGCGCGCAACATGACCGACATGATCGGCGGGCTCTATCCTCTGGTCAGCATCGGCGGCGAGGCGCGTGATACGGCGCTGTCGAGCTTCCATGACGCCTGGGCGGCCGAACCCCTGGTGCTCGACAAGTGGTTCGCCATACAGGCGCGAGACCCCAACCTCGATGTTCTGGACCGCGTCATCGCCCTGACGCGCCACCCGGCCTTCGAACCGACCAATCCGAACCGGCTGCGGGCCCTGGTGTCGACATTCGCCAACTTCAATCCCGCGCGTTTCCACGACCCCAGCGGCGCGGGCTATCGCTTCCTGGCCGACCAGATCCTGGCCGTGGACAAGTTCAACCCGATGACCGCCGCGCGACTGATCGAACCGCTCGGCGCGTGGCGGCGATACAAGTCCGATCTTGGCGCGATCATGCGGCAAGAGCTCGAACGCATCGCGGCCCACCCGGATCTATCCAAGAATGTTCTGGAGCTTGCCGCCAAGTCTTTGACCTGAACCCGCGAGCGTTGAAACGCGGATAATTGCGACCAATACGCCCATCCGCGCGGAAATGACGGTTCGGCGGTGACGCCGCCACGGCCCGTAAGCTAGATTCACCTTCTGGCGAAGTGACTCGCCGGGGTGTTCCACGGGAGTCGTGCGTTTGGGTAAAGGCGGGGCGAAACACGGAGGGACGGCCAAGGCCGGACCGACCGCGCCCGCGACCTCGCGGGTGAACCGCATGCGCGCGCCATCGCAAAGCTTCGCGCGCATCGCGATCCTGTCCGCCCTTCTCCTGCTGGCCGTCTACACCGCCTTCGGCTTGAAGAGGATCGAGGACCAGAGTCGCGCTCGGCCCGAAAGCCCCGCCCTGGCGGCGAAGGCCGGACTGATCGCGGGCCGCGTCGAAACCAACCTCGCCGCTCAGCGAGCGGGTCTCTCCGCCGCCGCGGATCTCCTGGCCCGTGACCCCGACGCCGCGGCGGACGCCGCCCAAATCGCCTTGCGCGCCGCCGGCGGCGAAGCGGCCGCCGTCGCCGTCGTCGCCCCCGCCGGTATTCTGGCCATCGCCGGACGCGACGACGGCGCGGACTGGAAAGCGGCCGCCCGCGCGGCCGAGGCTTCTGGCCGAACGGTCTGGACGGGCTCGGTGGGCGCGTCTGGACGACTCTATGTCGCCACAGTGGCGTCGCTAGGCGCGACGCGCGCCGTGGTGGTGGCCAGCGGAGACGCCTCCCGCCTGGTCGAGGAGCCAGCCCGGGGCGAAAGCAGCGCCCTGGCGGCGCCGGACGGCTCGCTGATCGTCGCGCGCGGCGGCCTCGCTCAGGGCGCGACCGCGCTACGACAAGCCTTCGCGCTGACGCCGGCGGATCTAGGACGCGCCGCGGGCCAGCTCCGAGGCCGCGCCCTTGACGGCAAGCCGCTCGATGTCGCCGTCAAGCCGGTCGGCGAAGGCGCCCTTGCGGTCCTTTCGGCGGCGCCGAGGGCCAGCGAGGAGGGCGTTCCCGCCAACGCGGCGCTCGGCCTCCTCATTCCGCTCGCCGCCGGCATCGCCCTGGCGCTTCTGCTGGTGATCCAGAGCCGCAAGTCCGAAGCCGCGCAGCGCGAGTTCATCGATAGCGAGCAACGCTTCCGCCTGGCCGTCGAGGCCGCGCGCTGCGGGATCTGGGAGTGGGACCTGAACGCGGACGAGGTGTTCCTGTCCGACGTGACCGGAGCCATGTTCGGCTGGGGCGGCGGGGGTGTCGTCTCGGGCCAGGACCTCCTGGACCGCATCGCGCCAGACCACCGCGAGCGGCTGAGGAAGGCCCTGACCAACGCGGCCATGTACGGCGCGTTCGATGTCTCGTTCCGCGTTCCCGCCGTGGCGCAGGGCCAGCGCTCGCTGTGGATCGACGCCCGGGGCCAGGGCTTTGGCAAGGCCAACGCCGACGGCTATTCCCGCATCATCGGCGTGGCGCTCGACGTCACCGAGGAACGGGTCGCCCAGGCTCGCGCCCAGGCGGCGGAGAACCGACTGCGCGACGCCATCGAAAGCGTCTCCGAAGCATTCGTCCTGTGGGATCGCCACGGGCGGCTGCTGATGTGCAACCGTAACTACCGCAACGTCTTCTCCCTCGATCCGAAGCTGCTACGGCCAGGAGCCGCCCGCGCCGAGATCAACCGCCACGCCGCGCTCGCCATCCGGCAGGATCACCGCGCGCCCGATGGGGCCAAGGGGGTGCGCGAGGCCGAGCTCCAGGACGGTCGCTGGATCCAGATCAGCGAGCGACGCACCGCCGAGGGCGGCCTGGTCATGACGGCTTCCGACATCACGGCGATCAAGAACCAGGACGAAGCCCGCCGCCTGAACGAGGAGCAGCTTCAGAACGCCGTCGCCGGCCTCGAGCGCAGCCAGGAGCAACTGGCCGAGCTAGCGCGCAAGTACGAGACCGAGAAGGTCAAGGCCGAGGGCGCCAACCGCGCCAAGAGCGAATTCCTGGCCAACATGTCCCACGAGCTGCGGACGCCGCTGAACGCCATCAACGGCTTCTCCGAGATCATGATGAACGAGATGTTCGGGCCGCTCGGCGACGAACGGTACAAGGGCTACAGCCAGGACATCCATTCTTCCGGCCAACACCTGCTGGCGCTGATCAACGACATTCTCGACATGTCGAAGATCGAGGCCGGCAAGATGAACCTGAAGTTCGAGCCGATGCACCTGGAGGACGTCGCCGAGGACGCCGTTCGCCTGGTGCGCAACCGCGCCGAGGCCGCGGGCCTGAACATCGGCATCGACTTCCCGCCCCTGCCTGAGATCGAAGCCGACTATCGCGCCATCAAGCAGGTGTTGCTGAATCTGCTGTCCAACGCGATCAAGTTCACCCCGCGCGCGGGCAGCGTGACCCTGACCGCCGAAATCCGACGCGATCCGTTCGGCGACATGGTGCGCGTTTCGGTTTCCGACACGGGGATCGGCATCGCCAAGGAGGATCTGGCTCGGCTGGCGCGCCCGTTCGAGCAGGTCGAAAGCCAGTTCTCCAAAACCACCCAGGGCACGGGCCTGGGCCTGGCCCTGACCAAATCGCTGATCAGCATGCACGACGGCGTGCTGGATATGGCCTCCACGCCTGGCGAGGGAACGACGGTCAGCTTCGCCCTGCCGATCCGCCAAAGCGAGCATGGCATTGCCCGAGACTTCGTCGCCGCCTGAGCGGAAAGCCGAAATATTACTTTTACTTCATAAGCTTAATTCGACGTCATGACGCAGTCGTAACGGGTGTTTCGGGCTACCCGGAACTACACCTCTTCTCAACGAACCGCCGCCGGCGGCCATCAGGAAGAGAGGGACCCACCATGAACAAGATCGTCAACCGCGTCGCCGCCATCGCCGCCCTGGCCCTGGCCGCCACCCCGATCATCGGCCTCACCGCCGCCCACGCCGCGGAACGCCAAGAGCCCGTCGCCCGCATCCAAGTCGGCGACCTGCGTCTCTCAAACCCGGCGGACGCCAAGCAATTCGCCCGTCGCGTCGACCTCGCCGCCCGCTCGACCTGCGACGCCTTCGGCGCGCGCGGCATCGCCGCCCGCGTCTGCCTGGCCGAGTTCAAGGCCGAAGTTAAGGACGCCCTGTCGGAAAAGCAGGTCGCCGACCTGCGGATGGCCAACCGCGCCGGCGCCAAGGTCGCCCTGGCCTCTAACTAGCTCCGGCGCATCCAGGCCGCCACCGCCCAGGCATGGGCGTCGTGGCGAAGGGCGACCACGGCGTCGCGCGGGTCCAGCCAGACCAGCGCGTGGTCGTCCTCGATCTTGAGCGCGGGATCGTCGCCCAGAAGTTTGACGACATAGATCCCGCCATGATTTCGGACCGGCTGGCCGTCCGACTTCAGGAAAAACTGCGAGACGATGTCGATCAGGCGGCCAGCTTCGACGACGAGCCCCGTCTCCTCGCCGAATTCGCGGGCGACGGCCTCCTCCTCGGTCTCGTCGCCGTCCACCGCCCCGCCCGGCAGGTCGAAGTACGGCGCCTTGCCGGGCTTGGTCACCTGGGCCAGCGCGATCTGGCCCAGCGCGTTCTCGGCCACGCCGAACGCCGCCCGCCGGTCGAAATAGGTCAGCCCCGCGACGGGCGCGCCGAAGCTCAGCACGACCTTAGTCCTTGCCGTAGAGGTCGAGCCACGGATCGGCCTTGCCCGCCTCGACGTCCGCGACGCTGATCTCCGGACGGTAGCCGATCTTGCCATTGGCGCTTTCACGCCAGGCGTCCACCACCAGATCGCGAAGAGCCGTCGCGCCCGCGGCGACGCGGGCCTGGACGAAGGCCTTGGCACGCGGATCGGTCTCGACCATGCCGCCGGACTTCTCCAGCTGATACAGCGGCTCGACCTGTTTCCAGGTGTCCGTCAGATAACCGACCACGCGCGTCTCGATCGAGCATTCACAGGACTTGTAGGCCGGGACCAGGGTCTTGATCGACGCCTCGTCGGCGAGAGCCGAGGTCAGCGGGCCCTCGAACTGGAAGTGGGTCGAACGTGACTGGGTGTAGCCATTCGGATTGGGATAGTCGCCCCAGCCGTTGTAGTGCACCGACAGGTGCAGAGGCTGGCTGCCGTCGCCCACATAGTGCGCCCAGACGCCAAGGTCGCGCAGCAGCAGGTCCTCGCGCCGCTTCAGATCCGCCTTGTAGTAGGCCAGACGGGTCGGATCCTTTTCACGCTTCACGACTGCGGTCAGGACGCGCCAGTAGGTGAAGTCCTTCACCAGCTGCTGGTAGCCGTCGATGATCGCGTAGGGCAGATAGCCTGCCTGCCAGCTATCGACGCCAGCGGCGCGCAGGGCCTTCTCGTAGTCGGCACGGGTTGGCGGCAGCGTCGCCACGGTGAAGGCCGGACCGCCGTACATGCGGCCTTGATCATCGACGTCCAGAAAGTGGGCTGAATCGCGGTCATGATCATGGATCTTGCCCGAGCCCTTCCAGCGATCGGGCTCGCGGGCGTACTCGCCGACCGTGGCGACGGCCTGCGGCGTCCGCAGGAAGGCGGGCACGTCGCCGGGCAGGGTCGACGCGGCGACGACGCCCACGACGCGGTGGCCCGAAGCCCCCCAGGCGAGCGCCGATTGGGCCGGCGCGGACACCGCGACGGCCAGGGCGAGGACTTTGAGGCTGGTCGACAGACGCAAGGACGGACTCCGAGATCAGATAATGCCGAGCGCGGCTTCGGTCCGCCCCACCCAGGCCTTCACGGCCGGATAGAGCGCAAGGTCGAACCCGCCTTCGTGCGCCACGCGGGTGTAAGCCACCAGGGCGACGTCCGCCAGGGTGAGCTGATCGCCGACCAGAAACGGTGTTTGTTGCAACTGTGTTTCCAGGCGCGCCAGGGCCTGCCCCCCGCGCTCGGCGAGTCGCGGCTCCAGCGCTTCGCGCGGCTTGCCCAGATATCGCATCTGGAAGCGCGCCACGGCGATGTACGGTTCGTGGCTGTACTGCTCCCAGAACATCCATTCCAACATCTTGGCGCGCGCGTAGGGTTCACCGGGGATCAGGGGCGATCCCTCCGCCAGATGAAGCATGATGGCGTTGGACTGCGACAGCGGACGTCCGTCTTCCAGCAGCACCAGCGGGACCTGCCCAGCCGGGTTCATCGCCAGGAACTCAGGCGTCCGCGTCTCGCCGGTCAGGACGCTGGTCTCGATCCATTCGAAGGCCAGGCCAAGGCGTTCCGCGACCCACTTCACCTTGAGGCAATTGCCCGAAATCGAGTCGCCGTGGATACGCATCATCACTGGGTTCCTTCCGTGAAGCTGTCGGAACGAAGAAAATCGACGGGAAAAGGCCCAGCTTCAAGCCGCTGAATCCATGCCTGTTTTCGCTCATCAGGCGAACCTTCACCCGCCGCGGGTGGCGCCTGGGGTTGTCACGAGGCCGTGATCGGACTATCCAGACCCCCGCCCGACAGACACGCCGATAAGAGGTTTCCCTCGATGCGACGCAAGCTCGCCGGAATTTTGGCCACCGCGGTCATCTCCGCATTCGCCGCTCCCGCCCTCGCCAACGCCGCTCCGGAGCAGGACTCCGCGTCCTCCACGACGCCGCGCGTCGATCCGCTGGGCGAGCTGATCAGCACCGCCCTGGGCGGCGGCGCCCTGCCCGGCTCGGTCGAGTACAAGATGCGGGCGACGATGTACCACGCCGGCGCCAAGGGCATCCGAGCGTTCGACTCTCTGGGCTGCAAGGTCGCCGCGATGCGCACCGTCGCCGTGGATCCGAAGGTGATCCCGCGCCGCACGGTGATCTTCATCAAGGAAACCGTCGGTCTGCCGATGCCTGACGGCGGTAAGCACGACGGCTACTGGTACGCCTCCGACATCGGCGGCGCGATCAAGGGCCTGAAGCTCGACCTGTTCAGCGGCTTCGGCGCGGCGTCGATGAAGACCCTGCGCGGCATCGACCTCACCAGCCTGTCGGTCAGCAAGGTCGGCGAATTCAAGGGCTGCCCGCCTCAATAGCAGTTGGGGTCCGCCATCGAGAGGCGGACTGGCTTTGATCTCCAAACTCGGCTTGGATCGCGGGTCTCGCGGGTGAAGCGGTTTGGGGATGATCATGCGAAATCTGTCGGTCAGCATGCTGGCCTTGGCCTTGAGCGCGGCGCTCGCCACGACGCCGGCGCGCGCTGCTGACGATCTGGCGCGCCTGAAGAGCCGCGCGGCCGCCGTCTCGATCACCCGCGACGACTGGGGCATCGCCCACATTCACGGCAAGACCGACGCCGACGCGGTGTTCGGCATGGCGTACGCCCAGGCCGAGGACGACTTCAACCGCGTCGAGACCAACTTCATGACCGCGCTGGGCCGCACCGCCGAGGCGGAGGGCGAGAAGGCGATCTGGGCCGACCTGCGCCAGAAGCTGTTCATCGATCCGGTCGTGCTGAAGGCCGACTACGCCAAGAGCCCCGCCTGGCTGAAGGCGTTGATGAACGGTTGGGCCGACGGCCTGAACTACTACCTGGCGACCCATCCCGACGTGAAGCCGAAGGTGATCACCCGCTTCGAGCCCTGGATGGCCTTGAGCTTCTCGGAAGGCAGCATCGGCGGCGACATCGAGCGTGTCGCCCTGACCCAACTCGAGAGCTTCTACGGCCAGCGCCAGCTGGCCATGACCGCCGACGAGAAGGGCCTGCTGTTCAAGGAGCCGAAGGGTTCGAACGGCGTCGCCATCGCGCCGAAGAACACGCTGGAAGGTCACGCCATGCTGCTGATCAATCCGCACACCAGCTTCTTCTTCCGCTCGGAAATGCAGGTCTCCAGCGACCAGGGCCTGAACGCCTATGGCGCGACGACCTGGGGGCAGTTCTTCATCTACCAAGGCTTCAACGCCAAGGCCGGCTGGATGCACACCTCCAGCGGCGTCGACGTGGTGGACGAGTTCGCCGAGACGATCGTCGAGAAGGACGGCAAGCGCTTCTACAAGTACGGCGCGGAGCTGCGGCCGCTGAAGACCGAGGTCATCACCGTCCCCTATCGCGCCGCCGACGGGTCGATGACGCAGAAGCGCTTCACCGTCTTCAAGACCCACCACGGCCCGATCGTCCGCGAGGCCGATGGCAAGTGGATCAGCATCGCCCTGATGAACAAGCCGGTCGAAGCCCTGCAGCAGTCCTTCCTGCGCACCAAGGCCACGGACCTGAAGAGCTTCATGAAGGTGGCGGAGCTGAAGGCCAACTCGTCGAACAACACCCTGTTCGCCGACAGCAAGGGCGAGATCGCCTATCTGCACCCGCAGTTCATTCCGATCCGCGACGACCGCTTCGACTACGCCAAGCCGGTGGACGGGGCGGATCCCGCGACCGACTGGAAGGGCCTGACGCCGCTGGACAAGACCCCCCAGGCGGTGAACCCGGCCACCGGATGGGCCTTCAACACCAACAACTGGCCCTGGACCGCCGCCGGCCCCTACAGCCCCAGGAAGGCGGACTTTCCGAAGTACATGGACACCGCCGGCGAGAACCCGCGCGGCCTCCACGCCGAGCGGGTGCTCAAGGACGTCAAGAACCTCACTCTCGGCGGCCTGATCGAGAAGGCCTACGACCCTTACCTGACCGCCTTCGCCCGGCTGATCCCGATCCTGGAGGCCGCCTATGCCGCCACGCCGGATGGTGATCCTCTGAAGGCCAAGGTCGCCGATCAGGTCAAGGCGCTGAGCGCCTGGGACCGCGAATGGTCGGCGCGCTCGACCGAGACCTCGCTCGCCGTGTTCTGGGGCGAGGCCATGTGGGCCAAGGCCGCGCCGGCGGCCAAGGCGCAAGGCCTCAACACCTACGACTACATGGCCGACAAGCTGACGGCCGCCGAGAAGCTGGCGGCCCTGGCCGAGGCCTCGGATCGCCTGACCGCCGACTTCGGGTCGTGGAAGACGCCGTGGGGCCAGATCAACCGCTTCCAGCGCAACGACGGCGCGATCGTCCAGACCTTCGATGACGAGAGGCCCAGCATCCCGGTGCCCTTCACCTCGGCCCAGTGGGGATCGCTGGCCTCGTTCGGCGCCAAGCGGTGGCCGGGGACCAAGAAGTACTACGGCACGCTGGGCAACAGCTTCGTGGCGGTCGTGCAGTTCGGCGACAAGGTCCGCGCCCGCGCCATCTCGGCCGGCGGCGAAAGCGGCGATCCCGCCTCGCCGCACTTCAATGACCAGGCGCTGAGGTACAGCGTCGGGAACCTGCGGGACGTCTATTTCTATCCCGAGGACGTGAAGGCGCACGCGGTGAAGACGTACCGTCCGGGGGAGTAAGAAAAATCCTCCCCCCAGTGGGGGAGGTGTCGGCGCGTAGCGGCGACGGAGGGGGAAGAGGTAAGCGCTCAGACACTTCCCCCTCCGGCCTTCGGCCGCCTCCCCCACGGGGGGAGGATTTCGCGTGTCCTACTTCACCGCCTCGTTCAGCTGCTTCTTGCTCTCGGCCGCGCCTTCCTTGGCGTCCTGCTTCAGGTCCTTGCCGGCTTCCTTGAGCTCCTGGCCAGCCTCGCCGGCGGCTTCCTTCAGTTCCGCGCCGGTCTCCTTGGCGCTTTCCTTGATCGCCGTGCCGGCTTCCTTGACGTCTGGGTCGTTGGCGATGTTGTGCGCCGCGTCCTTGACGTCGGCGGCGGCGGCCTTGGCGCCTTCCTTCACCTCGGTGGCGTGCTCTTGCGAACAGGCGGCGAGCGAGAGGGCGGCGGCCCCGGCGGCGATCAGCATCAGCTTGGAACGCATGGTCGTGCTCCTTCTTGGTCGGCTGGATAACGGAGCGCCAAGGCCCAGGTTCCGACTCCGGCTTTCCCGAAGGCCCCGAGCCGTCTAAACCCCCGCCATGCGCATCGCCTTCCTCGGCACACCCGACTTCGCCGTCACCTGCCTGGCCGAGCTCGTCGCCTCGGGCCACGAGATCGTCGCCGTCTATTCCCAGCCGCCCGCCCCGCGCGGACGCGGCCAGGACCTGAAGCCCTCGCCGGTCCACGCCTTCGCCGAGGGCCTGGGCCTGCCGGTCCGCACGCCGGTCTCGATGAAGGCCCCCGAGGAGATCGAGGCCTTCAAGGCGCTGGACCTCGACGCCGCCGTCGTCGTCGCCTTCGGACAGATCCTGGTCAAGGACGTGCTCGACGCTCCGAAGTTCGGCTGCTTCAACCTACACGCCAGCCTGCTGCCACGCTGGCGGGGCGCCGCGCCGATCCAGCGGGCGATCATGGCCGGCGATCCGGTCACCGGCGTCCAGGTCATGCGGATGAGCGAGGGCCTCGACGAAGGCCCGATCCTGATGTCCGAGCAGGTCGCCATCGAGGACGACGACACCGCCGCCACCCTGCACGACAAGCTGGCCGCCACCGGCGCCCGCCTGCTGCCCGTGGCCCTGGCCGCGATCGAGCGCCAGGTCGTCCGCGAGACGCCGCAAGCCGAGGACGGCGTCACCTACGCCAAGAAGATCAAGTCGGCCGAGGCCCGCATCGACTGGACCCGCCCGGCAATCGAGGTCGACCGGCACATACGCGGCCTCTCGCCCTTCCCCGGCGCCTGGTTCGAGGCGCCGTCCGACAAGGGGCCCGTTCGCGTGAAGGCCCTGCTGTCGCGCGTCGAGGCGGCTTCAGGCGCGGCGGGAACGGCGTTGGACGACGCCCTGCTGATCGCCTGCGGCGAAGGCTCCATCCGCCTCCTCAAGGCCCAGCGCGAGGGCAAGGGCGTCCAGGACGCCGAGACCTTCACGCGCGGCTTCCCGATCCCGGCGGGGACGGTCCTGGCCTGATGCCCCGCTACCGCCTCCTCGTCGAGTATGACGGCCGCCCCTATGCGGGGTTCCAGGCCCAGGCGACCCTGCCCAGCGTGCAGGGCGCGATCGAGGCGGCGGTGAAGGCCTTCTGCGGCGAGGACGTGCGCATCGCCGCCGCCGGCCGCACCGACACCGGCGTCCACGCCACCGGCCAGGTGGTGCATGTCGACCTCGAAAAGGACTGGCCGGCCCAGACGGTGTTCAACGCCCTCAACGCCCACCTGACCCGCGAGGCGGTCTCGATCCTCTCGGCCGAGGTGGCGGAGGGAGACTGGCACGCGCGGTTCTCGGCCAACGAGCGGCGGTACCTCTACCGGATCCTGAACCGCCGCGCCCCGCCGGCCCTGGACAAGGGCCGGGTCTGGCACATGAAGAAGGATCTCGACCACGAGGCCATGCACGCGGCGGCCCAGCATCTGGTCGGCCTGCACGACTTCACGACCTTCCGCGACATGCACTGCCAGTCCAAGAGCCCCGTGAAGACCCTCGACGTCGCCCGCGTGCGCCGGGTCGGCGAGGAGATCCACCTAGATTTCGAGGCGCGGTCCTTCCTCCACCGCCAGGTCCGCTCGATGACCGGCACCCTGGTCGAGGTCGGCGCGGGCCGCTGGACGGTGGATGACGTCAAGGCCGCGCTGGAGGCCAAGGACCGGCGGGAATGCGGGCCCGTGGCGCCGGCGGATGGGCTTTATCTGGTGGGGGTCGGGTACGGAGAGGCTCCCCCCACCTGACCTGCTTCGCAGGTCGTCCGCCCCCAAAGGCGGGCGGAAGGGAACGCCTTCTTCCCCCTCCGGGGGAGGAGCGCCGAAGGCGCGGAGGGGGCAAGTGACCGCCCTAAAGCACCGAGCAATTCGTGATCTGGCTGAACGCTTCCAGCGCCGCCGTGCCGACCACGCTCGTCCCGAAGCGATCCAGTTCCGGCGACCACACCGCCACCGTCGCCTTGCCGGGGACCACCGCCACGATGCCGCCGCCGACCCCGCTCTTGGCCGGCAGGCCGACGCGATAGGCGAAGCTGCCGACGCTGTCATAGATGCCGCAGGTCAGCAGCAGCGCGTTCAAGCGCCGGGTCAGGCGATCGGGGAAGATCGTCTCCTCGGCCACCGGCGAGAAGCCGCCCGCCGCCAGGGGCAGGAAGGCGCGCGCCAGCTGGCGGCAGCTCATGGTGAGGGCGCACTGGCGGCTGTAGGCGGCGACCACCGCCTCGGGCTCGTGCTCGATCGTGCCCTGGCCGCGCATCAGGTTGGCGATGGCGCGGTTCTGCCAGGCGTGGGCCAGCTCCGAGGCCGCGACGGCCGGATCGATCTCCAGCCGCTCGCCGCACAGGAAGCCGCCGAAGTCGCGGACCAGGGCGGCCGGGTCGCGGGTCACGTTCATCAGCACGTCGGTCACGGCCAGCGCGCCGGCGTTGATGAACGGGTTGCGCGGCACGCCCCGCTCGGCTTCCAGCAGCGACAGGTGATTGAACGGCGTGCCCGACGGCTCCTTGCCAACCCGGGTCCAGATCTCGTCGCCGATCCGGTTCAGAGCCAGGCCCAGGGCCAGGACCTTGGTGATGCTCTGCAGCGAGAAGGCCTCGTCCGCGTCGCCGATCACGTGCTCGCCGCCGTCGACGGTGCGCACGGCCATGCCGAACTTGTCGCCCGGCACGTCGGCCAGCTGCGGGATGTAGTCGGCGGGACGACCCTTGCCGAAGTGCGGCTTCACCAGCACGGCCACCTCGGCCAGGACGTCGGGGATCGAGAGCGCCTTCATCCTCGTCCCCGTCCAGCTCAGGCGAAGGCCGCGAAGTAGCGGTTGATCAGGGCCTGGTAGGCGCCCGCCAGCTGGCGGACCTCCTCGACCGGGACCCGCTCGTCGACCTGGTGCATGGTCGAGCCGACCAGGCCGAACTCGACGACCGGGCACAAGGCGCGGATGAAACGGGCGTCGCTGGTGCCGCCGGTGGTCGACAGCTCCGGGACGCGGCCGATGGCGTCGCCGACGGCGGCGGTGATCACCTCGGTGAAGGCGCCCGGCTCGGTCAGGAAGGCCTCGCCGCTGATCTTGCACAGCGCCTCGACCCGGCCCGAGAAGCCTTCCGCCGCCTCGCGGCACTCCTGTTCGATCCAGGCGGCCAGGTCCTTGCCTTTGTGGGCCGGGTTGAAGCGGATGTTGATCCGCGCCTTGGCCGAGGCCGGGATGACGTTGGTGGCGGTGTTGCCGACATCAACCGTGGTCACCTCCAGGTTCGACGGCTGGAAGCCGGTATAGCCCTCGTCCAGCACCCGGCTCTGCAGGCGCGAAAGGATGTCGACCATGACCGGGATCGGGTTGGCGGCGCGGTGCGGATAGGCCACGTGGCCCTGCTTGCCGTCCACCGCGATCCAGGCGTTGATGCTGCCGCGCCGGCCGATCTTGACCATGTCGCCCAAGACATTGGCGCTGGTCGGCTCGCCGACGATGCAGTGGTCGATGATCTCGCCCTCGGCGGCCAGGGCCTCGACGACCTTGACCGTGCCGTCCTCGGCCACGCCCTCCTCGTCGCCGGTGATCAGGAAGCTGATCGAGCCGGGATGGTCGGGAACGTTCGCCACGGCGGCGACGAAGGCGGCGATGGCGGATTTCATATCGACCGCGCCGCGGCCGTAGAGCACGCCGTCCTTGATCTCGGCCTCGAACGGCCCGGCGGTCCAGGCCGCGTCGTCGCCGACCGGCACCACGTCGGTGTGCCCGGCGAAGCAGAGGTTGGGCCGCGCGGTCCCGCGCCGGGCGTAGAGGTTCTCGATTTCCCCGAACTTCATCCGGCGGCAGGCGAAGCCCAAGGCCTCCAGCTGGCGCTGCAGCGTGTCCATCGCGCCCGCGTCGGCCGGAGTCACCGAGGGGCGCCGGATCAGGGCCTGGGCGAGTTCCACGGGGTCGATGCTGACGGAAACGGGCGCGGGGCTGTTCATGATCCTGCCTTTAGGCTTCCCTCCGTCACGACGCAAATCCAGCAAGGCGCTTCCAAGACACGACCATGCCCAAGATCGATCTCGCCTCGGCCCCCACCCGTGTCGGCACGGGTTACCCGCCGCCGCTCAACGCGCCCTGCGTGGGCCGTCATCGCACCAAGCTGGGCGACGCCGTCGGTCTCACCCAGTTCGGCGTCAACCTGCTGCGCCTGCCGCCGGGCCAGTGGTCCAGCCAGCGCCACTGGCACACGGCCGAGGACGAGTTCACCTGGGTCGTCGCCGTCACGCAGGACTCGCCGCTGCCCGTCGGCACGCGCATCAACAACATCGCCGGCCGGGCCAGCAACGACGGCGAGACGCTGCTGAAGGCCGGCGACTGCGCGGGCTTCAAGGCCGGAGTGGCGAATGGTCACCATTTCCAGAACCGTTCGGACCGGGATGTGCTGCTGCTGGAGGTGGGGTCGCGGCGGCCGGGCGAGGACGGGTGCGACTATCCGGATATCGACCTGGTGCTGCGGGAGGGCGAGAGCGGTTACCGGCATCGGGACGGGACGCCGTATGAGACGGAGATCGGGCGGACGCGGTAGGGGAGCGAGGTCCGCAAGGGGTGGATGTCGGCTGTTGATCTACGACCATTCGACCTTCCAACCGGACTCGATGAAGTACCCGACGAGGCCATCGTGATCCGCTACCCAACTATCGAAGCCTGTCTCGAACGTCGGCACCGGAGAGGTAAGGATTAGGAAGCCGCCGGTGCTGCCGCTGTCGTCGAGAACCTTGACGAACCATCCAGCCTCATCGCCGGCCAAAATCTTGCCAACCCGATCGATCGGAACACTCATGGCCTCATACTATCTGGTCTGAGTTCGAATGTCTGACTTGGGTCGTAAGCCGACCTCCAGAGGTCGGTGAAAACCTTACATCTCTTGAAGGCTGCAGCGTGCAGGGCTGATCAGGTCAGTCAAGGATCGCCTCCGGCGACCGCTCGCGGCGACGCGTAGCGTCGT
>CAKZJK010000634.1 GCA_936942565.1 uncultured Caulobacter sp.
ATCACACCGACCTGACGACCTTGCTCTACTTCCAGGGCTATCGCGCCGAGGAGTTCGCCCAAGGGGAGCCGGAGCAGTGAGTTTCCCTCGCCGCGTCGACGCCGTGGTCTTCGACATGGACGGGCTGCTGCTGGACACCGAGATCGTCTACCGCGCGGCGATGATCGAGGCGGGATCGGTCTTCGGCGTCCAGTTCACCGGCGAGACCTACGCCTCGATGGTCGGCAAGACCAATCCCGAGTGCGCCGTCATGCTGCGCGAGCTCTACGGCGAGACCTTCCCCACCCAGGCGTATTTCGAGCGCGTCTGGGCCGATGTCGAGGATCTTCTGGAGGCCGAGACCAAGCTGAAGACGGGGGTGGTCGAGATCCTCGACTATCTCGACGACCGGGGCTTGCCGCGCGGCATCGCCACCTCGAACGGCATGGCCGCGGTGGAGCGCTATCTGGGGCGGTTCGATCTGCTGCACCGCTTCAACGCGGTGGTCGCGCACCATGACGTGACGCGTCACAAGCCCAACCCCGATCCCTATCTGCTCGCGGCTCGGCGCATCGGCGTCGATCCCAGCTACTGCCTGGCGCTCGAGGACTCGCACCCGGGCGTCCGCGCCGCTCACGCGGCGGGGATGATGACGGTGATGGTGCCCGACATCCTCGATCCCAACGAGGAGATGCACGACAAGTGCGTCCACATCGCCGAGAGCCTGCACCACGTCATGGACCTCTTGAAGGCGTCGGTCTGAGCGTCTTACGCGCCGGCTCGCTCTTGTAAAACCGGGGCGCGGCGCGGATATGAGGGCTCGCAACACGAGGCCTGACTGACGTGACCGGCGTAACTCCCGCTACCCTCGACGACGCCCGCGCGGCGCTGGACCGCATCTCCGATCCCGTCAGCGGGCGAGGGCTGGTGGCGGCGGACCTCGTGCAGGGATTGGTGGTCCGCAGCGGCCGCGCCGGCTTCATGCTGGAGGTTCCCGCCAGCCGGGCCGCGACCTACGCGCCGGTCCGCGAGGCCGCCGAGAAGGCCCTGGCCGCTCTGCCAGGGATCGACGTTGCCCAGGTCGTGCTGACCGCCCAGGCCGCCGAGGGCGCGACCCGGGTGCGCAAGGGGGCGAAGGTCTCCGAGGACCCGCAGGCCCGCATGGTCCCGCCGCCCGAGGCCGAGAAGCCCGCCCACGTTCGCCACGTCATCGCCGTGGCCTCGGGCAAGGGCGGGGTGGGCAAGTCCACGGTTTCGACCAACCTCGCCGTCGCCTTCGCGAAGATGGGCCTGCGCGTGGGCCTGCTGGACGCCGACGTCTATGGCCCCTCGGCGCCGAAGATGATGGGCGTCGATGGCGATCCGCTGTTCGAGAACGAGAAGCTCCAGCCCCTGGAAGCCCATGGCGTCAGGCTGATGTCGATCGGCTTCATCATCGACGAGGGCAAGGCGATGATCTGGCGGGGGCCGATGGCCTCGTCAGCCGTCCGCCAGATGATCCACGACGTCGCTTGGGGCTCGGAGGCGGCGCCGCTGGACGTGCTAGTCGTCGACCTGCCGCCCGGCACCGGCGACATCCAGCTGACCCTGGTCCAGAAGCTGCGGATCGACGGCGTCGTGCTGGTGACCACGCCGCAGGAGATCGCCCTGATCGACGCCCGCCGCGCCGCGGTGATGTTCGAGAAGACCGCGACGCCGATCCTGGGCCTGATCGAGAACATGGCCTTCTTCGCCGATCCCTCGACCGGCGCGCCCATCCCGATCTTTGGCGAGGGCGGCGGCGTGGCCGAGGCCGAGCGCCTGCGGGTACCGCTGCTGGGCCGCGTGCCGATCGAGATGGGCGTGCGGATCGGCGGCGACGAAGGCGTTCCCGCCGTCATCGGCGAGCCCAAGGGCCAGGCGGCCCAGGTCTTCGTCGCGGCGGCCGAGACGCTCTGGAAAGCCGTCGGTTAGCGCCCCCCTTCGCCCCTAAGAAAAAGCCCGCCAGGATCGCTCCCGGCGGGCTTTCTCTTTAGTCGTTCGCGGCGCTTAGAAGCTAAAGCGCGCGCCGGCCGACATGACCACGGCCGAGCCGGTCACTTCACCGTTCAGGCGAGCGGTCGAGCTGGTGGCCGTCACGTCGGTGCGGTTGATCGTGCTGTCATCGAAGCTGATGTAGCTGATCGCGGCGTCCAGGTTCAGGCTGTCGGTCGCGGCCCAGGTGGCGCCAGCGGCGTACATCATGCGATCGCCGTCCGGAACGCGGGCGGTGCGGCCGACGTCCGGCGTCGGGGTCGGGTCGTACTGGACGCCGGCGCGCAGGGTCAGGCGCGGCGAGGCCTGGAAGTCGACGCCGGCGGCGTAGGTGGTGACGTCCTTGTAGTCCTGGACGCTGGTCGAGGCGCCGCCAGTGTAGGTGACACGGATGGCGTCGAACTCACCCCAGCCGACGCGGCTGACCGAGGCGTTCAGGGTCCATTGGTCGTTCACGGCCCAGCGGGCGCCCAGGTTGGCGATCCAGGGCAGGGTGATCTTGGCCTGACCGTCGGTCGAGAAGTTGCTGGCGGCCGGGATCGGGGCCAGCAGGCCCGAGACGGCGACCGTGCCGTCCAGCTTCTGATCGATCTTGGAGCGATAGCTGGCGCCGATCGTCAGGCTCTTGGACGGGTGCAACTGTGCGCCCACGGTGTAGCCATAGGCCCAGCCATCGCCCTTCAGCGACTGGCGGCCATCGGGCTGCAGCGGCGAGATGTTCGGCAGGGCGTTGGTCAGGGTCGCGTCGGCGTAGAGAGCCGTGAAGCCGACGCCGAGGTCCAGCATGTCGTTGACGCGATAGGCGACGACGGTGTCGATGTTGATCGTGCGCAGGTGCGACTTCAGCGCGTCGTAGCGGGTGAAGCTGTCGGCGTTGTACTCGGTGGTGAAGTTGTACGGAGCCGAGACGGCCATGCCCAGCGACAGCTTGTCGTTGATCTTGAACGCGCCGCCCAGGTTTGGGACCACGCCGTCATTGATCGGGTCGAAGGCCGTGCCGGCGCCGCCAATGGCCGTGGTCAGGCCGGCCGGAGGAACCGGGCGGGTGATGGTCGAGCCGTTGTTGACGACCTTGGAGTTCACCTGGATGGCGTTCACGCCGACAGCGATCTCGCTGCGGTCGATACCGGCGATCGAGGCCGGGTTCCACCACAAGCTGCCCACGCCCTTGTCGGCGACTTCGCCCGAATAGGCGCGACCGGTGCCGCGCACCGACTGCTCTTGCAAATAGAAAGCCGAGGCCGAAGCCTGCGAGGCGGCGAGGACGGCGACGCCGAACGCCACGCCGGCGGCGAGGCGGTTACGCGAAATGGACATGAGACCGACGAGACCTTCTGGGGGAGGAGAAGTCCGCCAAACGCTTGTTTGCGCTGGTGGAACTGGGCGTCTAACGCATTCCGTCACAAAACGTTGCTATTTTTTCGCTATCCGGTGAATTTTGTCGCTTCCGTCAAAGAAAAGGGGCCGCGCGGCCCCTTTTTAAATCGCTGTTATGTCAGAACTCGCTCTGTCCTTGGGGTAAGGCGCAAGCCTTTCTCTCCGAGGTCAGCCGCCCGCCATCTTCCGGAAGAACTTCTGGCCCTGTTCGCCGCCGTTGAAATAGGCCTTCTGGCCGGCCTCGTCGGTGATCTTGTCCCAGCTGTCGCGGACCTCTTCGGCCGAGAGGCCGCCTTCGCCCAGATAGACGCCTTCGGTCTCGTAGATGCGCGAGAGGGCGAAGGCGCCGGCGCCGGCGGTGAGGATCGCGCCCGTCGGGGCCTCGTCCGAGCAGAGATAGACGACGCCGGGCGTGACGTATTCCGGAGCCAGCTTGGCCAGCACTTCCGGCGGCATCAGGCCCTCGGTCATGCGGGTGGCCGCGACCGGGCTGATGGCGTTGATCTTCACGTCGTTCTTGGCGCCCTCGAGCTTGAGGGTGTTCATCAGGCCCAGCACCGCCATCTTGGCCGCGCCGTAGTTGCTCTGGCCGAAGTTGCCGTACATGCCCGACGACGAGGTCGTCACGACGATGCGACCGTGGTTCTGGGCCTTCATGATGTCCCAGACCGCCTTGATCGGCTTGAAGGTGCCGAACACGTGCACCTGCAGAACCAGCTCGAAGTCGGCCAGCTCCATCTTGGAGAGGGTCTTGTCACGCAGGATGCCGGCGTTGGCGATCAGGATGTCGATGCGGCCCCAGGCGTCCATGGCCTGCTTGACCATGTGGGCGACGCCGGCGTCGTCGGTGACGGACGAGCCGTTGGCGATGGCCTCTCCGCCGAAGGCCTTGATCTCCTCGACGACCTTCTGGGCCGCTTCGGACGAGCCGCCCGAGCCATCGACGCTGCCGCCCAGGTCGTTGACCAGGACCTTGGCGCCGCGACGGGCCAGCTCCAGGGCGTGCTGGCGGCCAAGCCCGCCGCCGGCGCCCGTCACGATCGCCACCTTGCCGTCGAAGCGGATGTCCGCCATGCCGAAGTCTCCCTCAAACGCGTGTTTGGTTTGGCCGTGTTGTGCGGCGCGGGGGAGGGGAGGTCAAGGGGAGCGGTTCTCCAATCCTCCCCTAGCGGGGAGGTGTCGGCGAAGCGACGGAGGGGGAGGTCCGTTGGGGGAGGGTTTCGCTTACGACTTCTTCGTCATCCCGCCCGCCACCGGCGAGGTCGGCTTGTCGCGCTTCACGCCGGCCTTCTGGCCGGGCTTCATGAACTTGACCAGGACGCGCTGGCCGACCAGCAGCGGGGCGCCGTCGGCGCTGACCACCACCTCGACGACGCGCTCGTCGCTGCGCTGGCTGGGGTCGTCCGAGGCCAGCTTGCGGGCGCCGAACACCGAGGCGCGACGCAGGACCTTGCCGATGAACACCTTGTCCGGGTCGCTTTCCGGCTGGATCTCGACCTCCTGGCCGATCGCCACGTTGGGAATGTCGGCCTCGACGATCTCGGCGCGGACGATGCGCTGGGTGTTGGGCTCGAGGTCGAACATGGCCGTGACGTTCAGGGTCGAGGCGCCGGCGCCGGGGTTGGCCTGGCGGCGGGCGATGCGGCCGTCGGCCGGGGCGCGGATGATCGTCAGTTCTTGATTGTAGTTGGCTTGCGCCAGCTGGGCCGAGGCGACGCTGATCGCCGCCTGTTGGGCGCCGATATTGGCCTGGGCTTCCGAGATCTTGTCCCGCGCGGCGTCAAGGCGCTGGGCGGCGACGAAGTTCGACGCGGTCAGGCCTTGCAGGCGGGCGTGCTCGCGCTGGGCCGTGCGCAGCTGGACCTGATAGAGCTGCAGTTGGGCCTTCGCCGAGGCGAGGGCGGCCGAGGCGGTCTGGGCGGCCAGGCGCGCGTCGTCGTCCTCCTGCTTGGCCAGGGGCTGGCCGGCTTTGACGACGTCGCCTTCCTGGACGAAGACGTCGCGCACGATGCCCTGGCGACGGGCGGCCACCTGGATCACGCCGCCCTCGACGTCGGCCTTGCCCTGGGCGATGGCCGCGTAGGGGGAGGGCTCCTCCTGGGCGGCGGCGGCTTCAAGCTTCTTCTTCTTCTCGGCCGCCTGGCCCTTCATGTAGAAGAAGCCGCCGCTGAGCAGCGCGACGACAACAAGAACGATCCAGAAAGCGGGTCGGCGCAGGAAGCCGGGCATGTCGAGGTTCCCCCAGAAAATCAGTGGCTGAGCGGCGCGGGATTGGCGTCGGGCGTGCGGCGCACGTCGTCCAGGATCCGGCCGTCTTCGATGTGGATGACGCGGTCGGCGTAGGCCTCGAGCCGCGGGTCGTGGGTCACGCAGATCACCGCCGCGCCGCGCTCCGTGGCGGCCGCGCGCAGCAGCTTGATCACGATCTCGCCGCTCTTGCCGTCGAGGGCCGAGGTCGGTTCGTCCGCGAAGATCAGGTTCGGGTTCTTGGCTAGCGCGCGGGCGATGGCCACGCGCTGCTTCTCGCCGCCCGAAAGCTCGGACGGGCGCTGGTTGACGCGCGGGCCAAGGCCCACCGACTCCAGCGCCGCCTGGGCGCGCTTGGCCGCCTCGCCCGGGCTGACGTCCTGGTACTTCAGCACGGTCATTACCTGTTGCTTGGCGGTCAGCGCCGGGAACAGGTTGAAGCCCTGGAAGATGAAGCCGCAGTGATCGAGGCGGAACTTGTCGATCTTGCCCTTGGGCAGAGCCCACAGGTCCTTGGCCTCCAGCGCCGTGACCTTGCCCTCGTCGGGCATCAGCAGGCCGGAGAGGGCGGCCACCAGGGTGGATTTGCCCGAGCCCGAGGGGCCCATGACCATGGTCACGTCGCCGTGCTTGGCGTCGAAGTCCACGCCCTTGAGCACCTCGATGAAGGTGCGGCCGGTCTTGAACCGCTTGACCAGACCCTTGGCGGTCAGGGCGGACTCGCCGCGCTTGTGAGCGTTGTCGCCGTTCATCGCAGCAGGTCCGCGGGTTGGCTGTTCTTGAGGATGCCCAGCGACAGGAAGCCGGACAGCATGGCGATCACGATCAGGAAGATCGCGACGACGATGACCAGGGTCGGCGGGAAGTACATCGGCACCCCGCCGGCCACGGCCAGCAGCGACACGAGCCAGGTCAGCAGGCCCGCCGCCAGGACGCCGACGATGCCGACCCAGAACGAGAGCTCCATGACGATGTTGCGCAGGTCGCCCATCGACACGCCCAGGGCTCGCAAGCTGGCGAACTCCTTGATGTTGGCCATGATGGCGCCGCGCAGGGTCTGCCAGGTGATGGCGACGCCGATCAGCAGGCCCAGGAAGGCCGAGAAGCCCAGCATGATGCCGATGATCTGGTCGTCCAGCATGGCGCTGGAGTTGGCGTCGGCCAGCTCCTGGCGCGTCCAGGCGCGGAACTTGCCATCGGCCTTCTTGTTCAGCTGGGCGGCGACGATCTCGGCGCGCGCCGGGTCGCGGATCTCGACCATCAGCGGGCCGACGCGCTGGCCCGTGTCGGCCTCGCCCAGCATCCGCAGGGTGTCGCGCGACATCACCAGCGTGGGCTGGATGATATTGGGATAGCCGGTGGTGACGACCGCGATGTTGATGGTCTTGCCGTTGTAGAGAGCCTTGTCGCCCTTCTTGACGCCCAGGCGCTTCAGCGCGGTCTGGTCGACGGCCACCGCGTACGGCCGGCGCAGCGCCTCGATCATCGACTGGCTGTAGTCGGTCGGCACGGTGACGTAGCCCGGGATCGCGTCGATCACCGTGACATTGACGAACTCGCTCTTTCGGGCCGAGCCGCCAGGCTTGCCCTTACCCTTGCCGGCCTTCTTGGCGCGCGCCTCTTCCCTGGCCTGCTGCTCGGGCGACAGGATGTTCTGGAAGCGACCGCCCGAGCCGTCCAGCGGCGCGACTTGAGTGACCTCGGGGTGGCTGTAGACCAGCGGGATCATGCGGCGCGGCAGACCCGACGGGCCGCCGAACAGCGCCTTGGCGCCAGGGCCCAGCACCATGATGTCGGCGCGGGCGCGGTCGATCTGGGCGGTAAAGCCCTTCCCGATGCCCACGAACATGCCGACCTGGGCCAGCACCAGCAGGCCCGAGAAAGCGAGGGCGACCACGGCCGCCATGTAACGACGCCACTCATACAGCAGAGTGGACAAGGCCAACGACATTCGGACTCTCGCTCCCCCAAACCCTAGGTGGCAGGAATGACCGGCGATCGGTGAAGGTCCAAGTTAAATCGGGGTAAGGCGGACTTTGCATCGCTGAAACAGTCGTCGTTCGTCAGCGTCGTCGCCGGCTTGACTCGCGGGGCCACTCGCTCGTCCGTCCATCGCGAGGGGTTTCTGGGCCGCAACATTTCGCAAGCTGGAACACTTCTCGCTTGACCCCTGCCGCGTCGGCTTTTCGACGCGTCCACGAGGAGAGAGCGACCATGAGCGTCAATAGCGCTACGTCCTCCACGAGCCTGGCGCAGCTGCGCCAGTTGCAACAGGCGGCGACCTTCAAGACCGCCGACGCCGATGGCGATGGGCAGCTGTCGCAAGCCGAGTTCCAGTCCATTGGGCAAAAGATGCAGGGCTCGGAAGGGGGCAAGGGACCTCCGCCGATGCGAGGCGGCGGCGGGCCGTCGGAAAGTTTCAGCGGCGACATGCTTTCGGCGCTGCTCTCGACCCAGTCGGTTGACGACCTGGCCAGCTCGGTCGTGTCGGCGGGCGACGCGGACGGCGATGGCCTGCTAAGCGCCAGCGAGATTTCCTCGGCTCTCTCGGCCAACGCCCCCGACGACGCCAAGGGCCTGGGTATCGAGGACAAGATGGCCTCGGACATCATCTCGGCGCTCGACACCGATGGCGACGGCGGCCTCTCGACGACCGAGATCGCCAGCGCGATCTCCAGCGCGTCCGAATCGTCATCGACCCAGGCGATGCGCGGCCCGCCGCCTGGACCGCCTCCGTCCGACGGCGCCAGCGGCTCCAGCGGCGTGTTCGAGAGCCTGGACACCAACCAGGACGGCGTGGTCTCGGCCGACGAGCTGGCCGCCTCCGGCGGCTCGGACAGCACGGACGCCAGCGGCGCGGCTTCCGATCTGATCAAGACGGCCGATCAGGATGGCGACGGCTCGCTGAGCGGCGATGAGTTCTACGCCCTGCTCGACCAGGGCAAGGACGCCAGCGGTGGCGACTCGACCTCGTCCTTGACGAGCCTGCTGTCGGGCTCGTCGACCGCCGCGGACCTGATGCAAAAGCTTCTGGCGCAGCTCGACACGGCGCTGAGCGGCTCGTCCTCGTCCGGGCTGGCCGGCGCGGCGACCAGCGTCACCGCCTAGAGGCGTCAACCGTTGTCCGGGCTCGCCGCGAGCGGGTCCGGATGACGGGTTTCGCGGCGGTAAGGAGATTATGACTTGGGCGGCTTGTCGCGAGGTTAAGCATTTCCTAAGCAAGCCGCTTGCGTGCGACGGCTGACTTGGTGTCATTTCATCCCTTGGCGGGCGTCGCGGGGGCGTCGCCCTTTTGTAAGGTCTTCGTCTTGATGTTCCGTCCCGAGAACGTTCAGGCCCTGGCGGGTCTGGCGCTCACCCTCGGCCTTTGCTGGCTGGTCTCCGAAAATCGCAAGCGATTCCCCTGGGTGCTGGCCATCGCCGCTCTGGTCGTCCAGGTGCTGCTGGTGCTGGTGCTGTTTGGCCTGCCCCAAGCGCAGAAGATGATGCAGGGCGTTAACGGCGCGGTCGAGGGTCTCGCTTCCTCGACCCAGACGGGGACGGCCTTCGTGTTCGGCTTCCTGGCCGGCGGCGACCAGCCCTATACGGTGACCAATCCGGGCGCGGGCTTCATCTTCGCCTTCCGGGTCGTGCCGGTGATCCTGGTCGTGTGCGCCCTGTCGGCGCTGCTGTGGCACTGGAAGATCCTGAAGTGGCTGGCCCAGGGCTTTGGTCTGCTGTTCCAGAAGACGCTGGGCTTGCGCGGCCCGCCGGCCCTGGCCACCGCCGCCACCATCTTCATGGGCCAGATCGAGGGTCCGATCTTCATCCGCGCCTATCTCGATAAGCTGTCGCGCTCGGAGCTCTTCATGCTGATCGCGGTCGGCATGGCCTGCGTCTCGGGCTCGACCATGGTCGCCTACGCCACCATCCTGGCCGACGTGCTGCCCAACGCCGCCGCCCACGTGCTGACCGCCTCGATCATCTCGGCCCCGGCCGGCGTGCTGCTGGCGCGGATCATCGTCCCCTCCGATCCGATGGAAAAGGGCGCGGACCTAGATCTCGCCACCGAGGACAAGTCCTATGGCAGCTCGATCGACGCGGTCATGAAGGGCACCACCGACGGCCTACAGATCGCGCTGAACGTCGGCGCGACCCTGATCGTCTTCGTGGCCCTGGCCACCATGGTCGATAAGATCCTGGGCGCCATGCCGGACGTCGGCGGCCAGCCGCTGAGCATCGCGCGCGGCCTGGGCGTGATCTTCTCGCCGCTGGCCTGGGCCATGGGCGTGCCGTGGAAGGAAGCCGGCACCGCCGGCGGCCTGCTGGGCGTGAAGCTGATCCTTACGGAGTTCACCGCCTTCATCCAACTGGCCAAGGTGGGCGCGACGTCGCTGGACGAACGCACCCGCATGATCATGACCTATGCGCTGTGCGGCTTCGCCAACATCGGCTCGGTCGGCATGAACGTCGCCGGCTTCTCGGTGCTGGTGCCCCAGCGCCGCCAAGAAATCCTGAGCCTGGTCTGGAAGGCGATGATGGCCGGCTTCCTGGCCACCTGCCTGACCGGCTCGCTGATCGGCCTGATGCCGCGGTCGCTGTTCGGGCTGTGATCAGCTAAAAGTTGCTCCATCTTCTCCCTTCCCCTTTGATGGGGAAGGGTTGGGGATGGGGTGACAGCATGTCCGATGGAACGCCGAGGCCCAGGCATGCCGCTGGCGCCGTCAAACGGGCTCGCCGCCTCCGCAACGACATGACGGCTAGCGAACGGGCTTTGTGGAAAGCCCTCCGAGCCCTTGATCTTCACATCCGACGACAGGCTCCAATTGGGCCATATGTCGTGGACTTCGCCCATCACTCCGCTCGCCTGATCATCGAGGTCGACAGCGGCTGGCATGACAATCCCGAAGCCCAACTGCGTGACGCCACGCGTGACGCCTGGCTTGCCGAGCAAGGCTATCGGGTCATGCGCGTTCGCGACGGGGAAGCGTTTGGCAACCCTTACCTCGTGGCCGAGCGCGTCGCGGCCGAGATTCAGCGGTCACCCCATCCCAACCCTTCCCCATCAAGGGGAAGGGCTTCTCTGCCCTAGCGGAAGCAGCGCATTCTCCTGGGTAAAGGGAGGACTCCATGAAACTCTACGACAGTCGTCGCGCGCCCAATCCTCGGCGGGTGCGCTGGTTCATGGCCGAGAAGGGGATCGAGGACATCGAGATCGTCGATGTCGACATCTTCGGCGGCCAGCATCGCCAGCCCGACTACCTGGCCAAGGCCGGCCTGCCCAACGTGCCGGCGCTGGAGATCGACGAGACCACCTGCATCACCGAGTCGGTGGCGATCTGCCGCTACTTGGAGAGCGTCTATCCGGAACCGAACCTGTTCGGCCGCGACCCGCTGGAGACGGCGGTGATCGAGATGTGGACGCGGCGCGCCGAGATGCTGCTGTCGACCCCGCTGATGATGGCCGTGCGCCATAGCCACCCGGCGCTGGCGGCGATCGAGACCCAGGTCCCCGAGATCGCGGAAAACAACCGCAAGGCCGCCGAGCGGGCGCTGAAGGTCTTCGACCGGCGCCTGGCCGACAGTGAATTCATCGCCGCCGACCGCCTGACCATCGCCGACATCCTGGCGGTCACGGGCATCGACTTCGCCCGCATGGTCCGTTTCCGGCCGGCTGAAGAGCTGGTCCACGTGAACCGCTGGCTGAAGGCGATGATGGCGCGTCCGGCCGCGAAGGTGGGCGTCTAGCTCACCGCGCCTTGATCTTCTTGATCACGCCCGAGAAGTTCAGCATCGGGCCGGTTCCGGTCGAGACCAGCCCCCGCACGAACAGCAGCGAGCCGCCGGCGCGCACCACCTCGCCGGTGGCGGTCACCAGATCGCCCGGACGAGCGGGGCCGACGAATTCGCCGTTCAGGCTGACGGTCACCGCGCGGCTGTCTGCCAGCTCCTTCCAGGCGATCGCGAACAGCGAGAAGTCGGCGAAGGTCATCATGCAACCGCCGTGCATGAAGCCGCCGCCGTTCATGTGCTTGGTCTCGGCGCGGAAAGCGGTGGTGACGCGGCCGTCCTCGCCCTCGCGGAAATAGAACGGGCCAGACTGGTCCTCGAACGGATCGAGCCCCGACCACGTCCGCCAGCCCGCCCAGTCGCCGCTCTCGATCAGGCGCGGTCCGCCGATGACTTCGTTGCCGCCGTCCATGGTGCTCCCCTCGACCTTATCGGTGTTCAGTTAGATGGCCCGGCGATGGCGTGCAAGGCGTCGGTCTCGCCTCTGCTGACAATCCGTGGCATGGGAGCGGCCATGACCTCCCCGATCCAAGACACGATCCTGTCCCAGCTGGCCGCGCTGCCTGAAGGCAAGTCGATCGACCCGATGAACGTCGCCAAGGCCATCCAGCCCGAGCGCTGGCAGCAGATCCTGGGCCACGTGCGCACCAACGCCATCGAGCTGGCCCGCGAAGGCAAGGTCGTGATCCTGCGCCACAACAAGCCGGTGAACCCGGAGAAGTTTCGCGGCGTCTACCGCATCCGTCTGCGCATGGAAGGCGACCCGACCTCGTTCGAGGAAGACGCTGGCGGCGACGAGGGCTAGCCTTGGGGGAAGGGGACCGCGTCCCTAGATTGGCGACATGTCGCTCGACGCGCTCCTTTCCGATATCGCCGCCTGCCGGGCCTGCGCGCCCTACCTGCCGCATACGCCTCGGCCAGTGACGCGGGTCCGCGAGGAGACCCGCATCCTGATCGCCGGCCAAGCGCCCGGGAGGCTGGTCCACGAGACCGGCCTGCCGTTCAACGATCCGTCGGGCGTGCGCCTGCGCCAGTGGATGGGGATCGACCGCGAGACCTTCTATGGCCGCCCCGAGATCGGCGTCGCGGCCATGGCCTTCTGCTTTCCGGGGACCAACCCCAAGGGTGGGGACTATCCGCCGCCGCCACGCTGCGCGGCGACGTGGCGGGCGCGGCTGCTTGAGCAACTGCCCAATATCGAACTCACCCTGCTGGTCGGGTCCTACGCGCAAGCCTGGGCGCTGCCGGGCCGGACCGGCCGGACCATGACCGACACCATCGCCGCCTGGCGCGACTTCGGGCCGAACGTCATTCCGCTGCCGCACCCGTCGTGGCGAAACACCGCCTGGCTGAAGCGCAATCCGTGGTTCGAGGCCGAGGTGACGCCTTATCTTCGCCAGCGGATCGCGGAAATCCTCGGCTCATGAACCGCCGCGCGCTGATCCTGACCGCTTCGGCCCTGTGCCTTTCCGCCTGCGCGCCGCTGGCCCAGAGGCCGGACGTCGCCGCCTTGGGCTTTCGCGGCCCGCGGCTGCTGGACGACGCCTTCGTCAGCTTCGACGGCGCGCGGCTGGGCCTGATGCGCTGGCTGCCGGCGAGCGATCCAGACTGGGTGGTCGTCGGCCTGCACGGCATGAACGACTACGCCAACGCCTATCACCTGGCGGCGGCCTGGTGGGGGGAGCGCGGGATCGCGACCTACGCCCTGGATGTCCGGGGCTTTGGACGCTCGCCCGAGCGCGGGGTCTGGGCGCCCACCGATCTGGTGCTAGAGGACGTCCGCGCCCTGGTCGCGGCGGTTCGCGAACGGCATCCGAACGCCAAGGTCGCCCTGGCCGGGATCAGCATGGGCGGGGCGCTGGCGATCCGCGCCATGGCCTCGAGCGATCCGCCGCCGGTCGACAAGCTGATGCTGTTCGCGCCGGCGGTCTGGGGCTGGTCCAGTCAGCCCTTTCCTAACCGGGTCAGCCTGTGGGCGACGGCACACCTGATGGGCGAGTGGGTGGTCAAGCCGCCGGACTGGCTGGCCCGCGAGATCATGGCCAGCGACAACATCGATGAGCTGCGCCGCATGGGCCGCGATCCGCTGATGATCTGGGGCGCCCGGTCGGACGCGATCTACGGCCTGGTCGGACTGATGGAGCAGGGGTGGCGCTCGGCCGACCAAATCCGCGTCCCGGTCGCCTGGTTCTATGGCGCGCGGGACCAGATCATCCCACGCGAGCCGACGGCCGAGGCGGTGCGCCGTCTCCCAGCCCAGGCGCGGACGGCTTATTACGCCGACGGCTACCACCTGCTGCTGGTGGACCGGCAGGCCGAAAAGGTCTGGGCCGACGCCGAGGCGTTCCTGCGAGGCCCCTCGGCCGCCTGGCCGCCGTCGGGCGCGCCGGCCATCCCGCCCACGGTTCAGGCCATGGCCGCGCTCGACCCGCCCAAGCCCGGCAAGCGCAAGATGTCGCGCCGCCAGCCTTGAGGGTTGTTCGGGGCGGCGAGGGGGCGTAAACCCCGCGCCACATTCATTCTGGCTGACGCGAGACCGACGGCATGACCTTGTTCGATTCCCCCGATTTCGAGGGACACGAAGGCGTTCACGCTTTCTTCGACGAAAAAACCGGTCTGAAGTCGATCATCGCGATCCATTCCACCGCCCGCGGCCCGGCCGCCGGCGGCTGCCGCATGTGGGACTATTCCAGCGCCGATGCGGCGATCACCGACGCCCTGCGCCTGTCGCGCGGCATGTCCTACAAGAACGCCATGGCCGAGCTCGATCTGGGCGGCGGTAAGGCCGTGATCATCGGCGACAGCCGCAGCCAGAAGACGCCGGAACTGTTCGAGGCCTTCGGCCGCGCCGTTGACAGCCTGAATGGCAAGTACTGGACCGCCGAGGACGTCGGCGTCTCGCCGGCCGACCTGGAAAGCACCCGCAAGACCACGCGCTTCGTCGCAGGCCTGGAAGGCCACGCCGCCGCCTCGGGCGACCCGTCGCCGGTCACCGCCGAGGGCGTGTTCCGGGGCGTGCGCCTCTGCGTCGAGCGCGCCTTGAACCGTGACCTGAACGGCGTGCACGTCGCCATCCAGGGCGTCGGCCATGTCGGCGCCTATCTGGCCGAAAAGCTGCACGCCGCGGGCGCGCGCCTGAGCATCGCCGACGTCAACCAAGCGGCCCTTGAGGCCATCGCCGCCAAGACCGGCGCCAAGATCGTGTCGACCGACGCGATCTTCGACGTCGAGGCCGACGTGTTCGCGCCCTGCGCCCTGGGTGGGGCGATCTCGGCTGCGACCCTGCCGCGCCTGAAGGCCAAGATCATCGCCGGCGCCGCCAACAACCAGCTGGCCGACGCCACGATCGGCCAGGCCGTGTTCGAGCGCGGCCTGCTCTATGCCCCGGACTACGTGATCAACGGCGGCGGCATCATCAACGTGGCCGCCGAGATCCGCGGCCTGGAAGCTGGCGCGGCGTTCGATGGCGACTGGGTCGCCACCAAGCTCGATCGCCTGGCCCAGACCCTGGCCGAGGTGATCGACCAGTCGATCGCCGAGAAGCGTCCAGCCAACGTGGTCGCCGACGAGATCGCGCGCGCGCGCATCGCCGCGGCCCGCGCCTAAATCTGGGCTCGCGCGTTCTCCGGGGGCGGAGCTGTCCCCGGAGAACGCCATGACCCATCTCGACGATCTGAAGACGCGGCTGGAAGACGCCGTCGCCGCCGAGGACTTCGAGGCGGCGGCCAAGCTGCGCGACGAGATCCTCTCCATCCAGCACAGCGCGCTGGTGCGCGATGTCGACCCGCCGGTCCAGACGTCCTACTTCAAGCGTCAGGTTCCGGGGCGCATGGGCTTGGGCACGGATCAACCCGTGCCGCGCAAGCCCGAGGGCTGGGTTCCGCCG
>CAKZJK010000635.1 GCA_936942565.1 uncultured Caulobacter sp.
CCGGCCTGGGCCGACCTGCCGTTCGCCGAGCGCGAGCGCATCGTCCGCGCCTTCGCCGCGCTGCTGGAGCAGCACAAGGACCGCCTGGCTCGGATCATCGGCCGCGAAACCGGCAAGCCACTGTGGGAAACGCGCACCGAAGTGGCCTCGATGGCGGCCAAGGTCGATATCTCGGTGCGGGCCTACCACGCCCGCACCGGCAGCAGCCAGACGCAGAGCGGCGCCATGGTGCAGGCGCTGCGCCACCGCCCGCACGGCGTGACCGCGGTGTTCGGCGCGGTCTGGGCCCGGCGAGGGCAGGGCGGCTGGCTTCGCCGACACGAGATGAAGGCTTACAGCGAGTACCTCCGGCAATCGGGCTGGGTATTTCTCGGCGTCTCCAGCACCGAGTTGCTGACGCGCTTCTATGTGTTCGTGGTCGCGGGGTGGTTCGGCGCGGCGATGTTGGCGTCCCTGTCGGCCACCCAGCAACTATTGCGGCCCGTGCCCCTTCTCGCGATCTCCTGGAGCATGGTGGCTCGCAACGACTTGGCGCGGCAGCGAGATCGGGAGGCCTGGAGCGACTTTCGGCGCGTTTTGGCCCTCGCTGTGGGCGCCGGTATTCTGGTCGCCGTGGCCTGGACACTGACTCTCCATCTGGCTTGGCCGACGATCGCCACGCACCTCTTTGGCGGCAAGTATCTGGCCGACGGCTGGATGGTTGCCCTTTGGGGGCTCGGCGCCGCCGTCACGCTGGGTCAGACCGTGGTTAGCACCGGTCTGCAGGTTCTGCGCGTCTTCAAGCCGCTGGCGCTGGCGAACGGCGCGGCTTCGCTCGTCGCCGCGGGCGGCGTTCTGTTGGCCATGCGCGGTCTAGGGCCGGCCGGGGCTATCATTGGCACGGCGGCCGGGCAGCTGCTGGAGCTCGCGGCGATGACCGCCATTCTGCTGTCGATCACCGCGGCGAGACGGCGAGCGGCGCCGCGCGAGGCCGAGGCCTAACGGCTCGTTGGACGCGAGGCGGCGCGTGGCGCATGTCGATGTCGACGCCAAAAAGCAGGATCAGGATGCCAAGCATGGCGTTGGCCGAGAAGTAGCTGCTCTCCATGAAATTGTGCACGAAGAAGATCAGCGGGAAGACGCCTAGGAACACCGCGTGAGGCAGGGCGTCGCGGTTCTCGATGGTCGGGTTCCTTAGGCTGTCGCGAACAAGTCCAAGTCCGCGAGACATCCAACGCAGCAGCACAAGCAGCGCGCCGACCAGCCCAGGGGCGCCGACCGTGACCAGAAGGTCAATGTAGCCGTTGTGGGACTGATTGGTGTGGGTCTCGGCCGCGAACCACAGATCCGTTTGCAGGCTAGGCTGCACGGCGGGATCCACGTCCCAGAAGGAGCCGAAGCCCAAGCCTCGCACCGGATGCTGCGCGAACTGGTTCAGGGCGAAAATCCAAACTTCCGTCCGACGCGTGAAGTTCACGCCACGTAGCGGAGCCATGGGGTCTTGGCCTAGCGCGTAGTTCCAGGCGAGCCAAGCAAAGCAAAACGCGAAGAGCGTCGCCACTCCGAACGCGGCCGCCGCCCAAATGGCGCCGGCGCGCAGGCGCAGGCATGCCAGCAGCAAGGGCGTCGCCGCCAGGGCGGTCAAGGCGATCGCGAGGCTGGTCTTGGACTTGCTGGCGACGAGCAGCGCGAGGCATCCCGCGAACATCGCGGTCCAGAACAGTCGAGCCTTCCAAGTCTCGCTGAAAAGCAGGTAGGGCGTGATCACCAGCGAGCTCAGCAGCATCACCGACCCTAGGGTGTTCTTGTGATTGTGGATCGCCGCGAGACCGATGTCTGTCATGGAGAGGCCGGGAAGGACGACCCATGACACGAGATCGATCACGATCATGATGGCGCACGCCGTCGCCAGCGCCGCGTGCATCCGGCGCGGATCGCCCAGCCCCGCCACCAGCGCGACGCTCACGACCACATTGATCAAGTAGAGGATGAAGCGGCGGTTCGAGACACCGGGGTCGATCGCCCAGCGCGTCGTGGCGCCAAACCAGAGGAGCAGCAACAGCAACGGCCAAACCTTCAAGCCGAGCGCCAGGACCTCGCTTCGCCGAAACCACATGATCGGAAGCGTCAGTCCCAGGATGGCCAGCCAGATCGCGCGATTGAGTGGCGAGGTTGGCGAGGCCCCGGAAAGCGCGTCCACCGTCACTTCGTGGGTATAGGGCGCGGTGCCGATCATCATGTAGAGCAGCATCAGGACGAGCACGAAGCTCGACCAGGTTCCCAGGCGGTTGTCGAGGCGCGCCGAGGCGGCCGCGCGGTTCTCGCGGCGCGTCGCGCGCCAAGCCTCGAGCGTGGGGCCGTTGGGATGGATCGTCTCAGCCACCGGCGCTCGCTCTCCGCGAGCCTAGCCAGCGGGCGAGGACGTCGCGCAGCCCGAGGCCAAGGCCGTAGAAGCCTCGCATGTAGCGCCGCCACAGCCTGCGAGGCTCCTTCACCAGTCGGTACAGCCAGACGAACCCAGAACGCTCCAGAACGGCTGGCGCGGGATCGGAGTCGCCCGTCAGGACCTGCAGCGAGCTGCCAATGCAAAGGCCAATGCCGGTGCTCCGTCCATCCGCGATGATGTGGCCGCACAACAGCTCGGACTGGGGCGGGCCCATGGCGACGAAGACAAAACGGGCAGGGTTCGCCGTCACGAAGGCGACCGCGTCGGCGACCGCGACCGGATCATTGATCATGCCCATCGGAGGCACGTGCTGAACGAGGTTTCGAAGGCCGTACCGGTCGCGCAGCTTGTCGGCGAGCGCGGGCGTGCCGCCAATGACGGAAAGCGGTGTGTCCGGGCCTATGACCCGCTCGAACAGCTCCCTGACCACATAGGCGCCCGGGGCGAACCGAAGGCGGAGGCCGCCAAGCACCGCCGTCCGTCCGACGACGCGGCTGTCGTTGGTGCTGATCCAGGCGGCGTCGCTGATCGCCTGGAACCGCGGGTCGCGCCGACGCAGATAGGCGTGTTCGGCGTTTGGCGTAACGAACGTCGTGAACGGGGCTCGGATAGGGCGCGCGGCGAGCGCGTCAACGGTCTGCTCGACCGTCATCGGCGTGAAGCGAAGGCCCGCGAAGCGGACCTCGGGCCAACGTTCAGGTGCGTTGGAGGCCGAAGTAGCGCTTTGGGAACCGGACATTAAGAGAGCCTGCCGCAGAGGGGCGTTAGAGAACGACGCCGATTGGCGCCATACTTGAGTGTACGGGCTCCACCTTTACGTTCGGTTCCCGTTTCGAGGCAGTCTTGAAATCCGCGCAAACCATAAAGCGATTGATGGACATTGGCGTCTCCGCCGCGCTGCTGGCCTTTCTGGCCCCGTTGCTGCTGTTGATCGCGCTGGTCGTAAAGCTGACCTCCAAGGGCCCCGTGCTCTACGCCTGTCACTGGGTGGGGCGGGGCGCGCGGCCGTTCACGGGCTACAAGTTTCGCACCATGGTCTCCAATGCCGAAGCCATGGAAGCCGAGCTCCAGGACCGAAACGAGATGCGCGGTCCGGCCTTCAAGCTGACCAATGATCCTCGCGTGACGTCAGCGGGCAAGGTGCTGCGTAAGTACAGCCTGGACGAACTGCCCCAGCTCTGGAGCGTGCTGATCGGGGATCTCAGCCTAGTCGGGCCCCGTCCGCCGCGCGCGCACGAATACGCCCGGTTCACGGAGTTCCAGAAGCAAAAGCTGGCGGTGAAGCCCGGCATCACCTGCCTCTGGCAGGTCGAGGGCCGCCATCGCATCAACGACTACGACGACTGGGTCGAGCGCGACCTCGACTATATCCGTCGCTGGTCCTTGTGGCTGGACATTCAGATCTTGGCGCGGACGGCCGTGGTCGTGTTCCGCGGAACGGGCGTCTGATGGCCGGCGCATCGATCGCCATCAGCGTGGTGGTGCTAAGCTACGACAGGGTCCATCTGCTCGAGCGCACGCTCGTGACGTGCCTTGGAGCCGAGGTTTCGAATGGTGTTCCGTTCGAGATCGTCGTCGTCGACAATCACCCCGACCGGCTGGCCGAAGCGCTGGTCGTCCGTCTGGCCGCTGGCGGCGCGCCCGTCCGTTACTTCGCCGACGCCCGCCGAAACGTCTCGATCGTGCGCAATGTCGGCATCAAGGCGGCTGTCGGGCGCTATGTCGCCTTCATCGACGACGACGAGGCGCCGGACTCTAACTGGCTTTCCGAACTTCATGCCTGCTTGGAGCGCACGGGCGCCGACGCCGTGTTCGGGCCCAAGTATCCAGTGTTCGAGGCCGGAGATCCGCCGGGCTGGGACCCGGAGGGCTGGCGCTATACGCTTGACTATCGTGAACCGGCCGATACGCCGATCCACCTATTTGGTCGCCTTCGCAAGAAAGGGAAGGGCCTGGGCAGCGGTAACGCCGCGTTCCGGGTCGCGACATGCTTCGACACGCCCGAGCCTTTCGCCGTCGCCTTCGGCGACGCCAACGGCGAGGATACGCATCTGCTGTTTCGCCTCGCGCTCGCGGGCAAGCGCTTCGTCTGGTGCCCAACGGCGGTGGTCCGTGAGTTCATCGAGACCGACCGGACCAAGCCCAGCTACATGATCACCCGCATGAAGCGCGGATCGCAGCACTACGCGGCCTCGCGGATCGCCACCAGCGACCGTCCTGGCTTCACGCGGATCAAGGTGACGTTTCTGGGCTTGGCGCAGATCGTTGTCCATGCCGGTCTCTACCTGGTCTCCGGCGAGTGGCTGGGCGGCGGCCGCTTCGACAATCGCATTGGCATGGCCAAGGGCCTGGGCAAGCTCACCTATCGCGCGCCAATCGGTTTCATCGACGAGAAGGCCGCATGACGGACCTGTCGATCGTCATCTGCACCTACGACCGTCCGGCTTCCCTGGCGGCGACGCTAGAGTCGTGCCTTGCTCAGACCAACGCGCTTGGCCTTTCGATCGAGATCGTGGTCGTCGACAACCACCCGAGCGGCAGCGCGCGCGAGGTTGTCGACGGGCTGGCGGCACGGGCTCGATGGCCGCTGCGGTACGTGGCCGAACTCACGCGCAACATGTCGACGCTGCGAAACCGCGGCTTCTCGGAGGCGCGGGGACGTCTGGCCGCGCTGATTGATGATGACGAGATCGCCGAACCCGATTGGCTGGACCAGCTCGTGGGGGCGTTGCGAGCCGCCGACGCCGACATGGCGGTGGGGCCGAGGAGGGCGGTCTTCGCCGGCGAGCCACCGCCGTATGATCCAGCGGGCTCTCAGTTCGTCAGGATTTTCGATCTGCCCGACGGCGCGATCATCCCGCTGACGGATCCCTCAGGAAAGCCCCGCTACGGAATGGGCACGGGCAATTCGCTCTTCGATCTGTCGCGCTGTTTTCCGAACGGCGAGCCAGCCATGCGCGAAGCCTTTGGCGACGCAGGAGGCGAGGACGCCGAGCTCTTTATTCGCCTTTATCGCCAAGGGCGTCGCATTGTCTGGGCGGCCAGCGCGGTGGTCACCGAGACCGTCGCGCCCCACCGGACGGCCGTGGCATATCGCCTCATCCGCGCGCGCCGCGAGGCCCAGCATTACGTGTCGATCTATCTCGACGTCACCCCGCGCCCGCGTCTCATCTGGGCGTCTCTGATGGCGAAGGGAGTAGCGCAAGTCATTGTCGGCTTTGTCCTATCGGCCGCGACTTTCGAGTTTGGGTCGCCCCGGCGCCTACGTGGTCGCGCGATGATGGAGCACGGCCTGGGTAAGCTCCTATGGAAGCGCGCGGTCGGCTACATCGCCGAGCCTTCGCTCGGCGGGGCAACCTGATCTCAACCAACTTCACCGCAATTCCGCTAATCGCGACGGCGCCGGGCGCGCGCTGTCGCTGTCTTGAAACTGGGGGCACCAGAAAAGCATGCTGCATCGTCTTTCCACCCACGACGCCTTGTCCGCGGACCTCACGACGCAGATCAAGCTTTTCGCCGACGGCGCCAGTCTCGAGGACTTCACGCGCCTGCACCAAAGTGGTCAGGTCGCGGGCTTCACGACCAACCCGACCCTGATGCGCAAGGCCGGCGTCGCCGACTACGAGGGTTTCGCCAAGGCGTTGCTGGAGCGCATTCCCGACGCGCCGGTTTCCTTCGAGATCTTCTCGGACGAGTTCGACGACATGACCCGGCAGGCGCGCAAGATCGCGGCCTGGGGTTCCAACGTCTACGTCAAGGTGCCGATCACCAACACCAAGCGGGAGAGCAGCCTGCCGATGGTGCGCCTGCTGGCCAGCGAGGGCGTGAAGGTGAACGTCACCGCCATCCTGACGCTGGAACAGGTCGCCGAGACGGTCGATGCTCTGGACGCCGACGTTCCCGCGGTGGTCTCGGTCTTCGCCGGTCGGATCGCCGACACGGGCGTCGATCCGATGCCGGTGATGCGCGCCGCCGTGGCGATGGCCGCGCGAAAGCCCAGGGCCGAGGTGCTGTGGGCCAGCGTACGTGAGGTGCTGAATGTCTACCAGGCGCGGGATTGCGGTTGTCACATCGTGACCTCGACGTCCGACGTGCTGAAGAAGCTCGCCATGGCCGGAAAGGACTTGGCGGATCTGTCGCAAGAGACGGTCGCCATGTTCTATGACGACGCCAGCGCGGCCGGCTTCAAGCTTTGAACGATACAGAGCGGCCGCGCCCCGCGGTCTTCCTGGATCGCGACGGCGTGCTGAATCGCGTCGTAATGCGCGACGGCAAGGCGGCGTCGCCGCGCTCCGTCGAAGAGCTTCAGATCGAGCCTGACGCCCCGGCGACCCTCGCGGCGCTGAAGGCGGCCGGATATCTGCTGTTTGTTGTAACCAATCAACCCGACGTCCGCCGCGGGTTGATGAGCGTTGAGACGCTCGACGCGCTGCATGCCCGTTTGGCCGAGTCGCTTCCGCTGGATGAGATCGCGGCGTGTCTGCATGACAACGTCGACGCTTGCGCTTGCCGCAAGCCCAAGCCGGGCTTGGTTTTGGATCTGGCCGAACGTCATGGCGTGGACCTTGGCCGATCTTGGCTCATTGGCGATCAGGAGCGCGACGTAGCCTGTGGCGCGGCCGCTGGCTGCAACACCATACTACTAGAGCGCGATTACAATTCGGGTACCGATACTGGGGCTAGTCAAGTCGTGGAAAGACTCTCGCAATCGCTTGCCTATATTTTGAAGGCGATATAATAGCGTTGCTTGGGGGTTTACTATGTTTTCTGATCACTTCCTCGACGCGGCGATGCGCGCCGCCGCCGCGATCGACCGCGACTCCATAGAGGCCATGGCGAAGACCCTGGCGGGAGTTCGGGATGGCGGCGGCCGCTTGTTCCTGCTGGGCGTCGGCGGCAGCGCCGGTCACGCCAGCCACGCGACCAACGATTTCCGCAAGATCTGCGGTTTCGAGGCCTATTGCCCGACCGACAACGTCTCCGAGCTGACCGCCCGCATCAATGACGAGGGCTGGGAAGGCGTCTTCTCGACCTGGCTGGAAAGCAGCCGCCTGACGGCGAAGGACGGTTTGCTGATCTTCTCGGTGGGGGGCGGCAGTCTCGAGCCGCCCGTCAGCGCCAACCTGGTTCGCGCCATGCAGTACGCCAAGGAGAAGGGCGCGGCGGTCACTGGCATCGTCGGTCGCGACGGCGGGTTCACCGCCAAGATCGCCGACGCCTGCGTGGTGGTGCCCACGGTCGATCCGCAGCTGATCACGCCAATCGTCGAGGGGCTCGCCGCTGTCGTGTGGCACCTGCTGGTGTCGCACCCCGCGCTTTCGCGGTCCAAGGGGCACTGGGAGCAGATCGCGCCCGCGCCCGCCGTCGCGGTCGCCGCCGAATAGCCGATGATCTCCACTCGTACGCCCTTGCGCGTGACCCTCGGAGGCGGGGGCACGGATCTGGAGAGCTATTACCGACGCGATGGCGGCTTCATCTTCGCCATGGCGCTGGACAAGTACATCCATGTCAGCGCGCACCGCCCCGCCTTCCATGACCACGTGGCCCTGATGGGGCCGGACCCCGAGAACGTCGCGCGCGCCACGGACCTCAAGCATGAACTGGTCCGCGCGGCGCTTCTGCGTCATGGGATCGATACGGGCTTCGAGGCGTCCTCGATCGGCGACATCGTCGGGGGCACCGGGCTTGGATCGTCCAGCTGCTTCCTTGTTGGCTTCCTGCGCGCCCTGCACGGCTTGAAGGGCGCCGAGCCGGACCGGCGGGCTCTGGCGGAAGAGGCGTGCGATTTGGAGATCAACGTCCTGGCCAAGGGCATCGGCAAGCAGGACCAGTACATGGCCGCGTTCGGGGGGCTGACGACCCTGGACATCGCGCCGAACGGCGAGGTCCAGGTCAGCTCGGTCGCGTTGGACTCCGAGGTCGAGGCGGCCTTCATCGCCCACACCCACATCTATTACACCGGCCTGCGGCGCGACGCGGCGGTGATCCTGGACGACCAGAACAGCGCCATGCTCGGCGACGGCGACGGCGACCGTCAGCGCCAGGCCGCCCAGAGCCTGGGGGCCATCAAGGAGCTCGGCTATCGCATTCGCGACGCCTGGATCGCGGGCGACCTGGATAGCTGGGGCCAGATGCTGCACGAGCACTGGGTCAGCAAGAAGCAGCTTTCCTCCAAGATCAGTTGGCCGCATATCGACCAGCTGTACGACCACGTCCGCGCCAATCTGGGCGTCACGGGCGGCAAGGTCATCGGCGCCGGCGGCGGCGGTTTCCTGATGCTGTTCACGCCGGGCGACGGCCAGGCGTTGGAAGACTACATGGCGTCGCAAAACATGCCGCGTCTGCGTTACGGCATCGATCGGGGCGGGACCCAAGTCCTTTTGAGTCAGGCCGCATGAACGCGTGGCGCACGGAGGCTCTTGGGGCTGTCCGGCGAGGGCGGGCGACCACGGGATTCGACGTTCGGGCTCGCGCGCCCCTGCGCCTGGGCCTGGCGGGCGGCGGCACGGACTTGTCTCCATACTGCGACCAGTTCGGCGGCGCGGTCTTGAACGTCACCATCGACCGCTTCGCCTTCGCCCACATCACGCCCAGCGGGGACGGCGCGGTGTGCTTCCGCGCCAACGACCTTGGTGTCCAGGAGCGTCACGAACTTGGCGCGCGGCCGCCTATCGGCGAGGGCTTGAGTCTTCATCGCGCCGTCTATGATCACGTCGTCGAGACCTATCTGGACGGCGATGCGCCCGCGCTCAACGTTTCGACCAATATCGACGCGCCGGCCGGATCGGGTCTGGGGTCGTCCTCGGCGCTGGTGGTGGCGCTGGTGGAGGCGTTCCGGCTCGCGCTGGATCTGCCGCTCGGGCCCGCCGACGTGGCGCGGCTGGCTTTCCTGATCGAGCGCCGCAAGCTCGGCCTCGCCGGTGGTCGTCAGGACCAATACGCGGCGGCCTTTGGCGGGGTGAACTTCATCGAGTTTCTGCCCGAGGACAAGGTCCTGGTCAGTCCGCTGCGGGTGCCGCGCGCCTATCTGAACGAGTTCGAATCCTCCTTGGTGATCTGCTTTACCGGCCAGTCGCGCCGCTCCGAGACGATCATCAAGGAGCAGATCGACGGTCTCGTGGGCATGAACGCCGAGACGATCGAGAGCATGCATCAGCTCAAGGCCGACGCGGCACTGATGCGCGAGGCCCTGCTGCGTGGCGACATGCGCGACATGGCCGCCATTCTGATGCGGTCCTGGACCGCCAAGAAACGCACCGCCAGCGGCGTGGCGACGGACACGGTTGACCGCCTGTTCGATCTCGCGATCGCGGAGGGCGCCTGGGGCGGCAAGGTCTCCGGCGCTGGCGGCGGCGGCTTCCTGATGTTCTTCACCGATCCCGAGAACCGCCACCGCCTGATCTCCTCCCTCAATGCGTCGGGCGGGCAGGCGAGCTCGGTCAAGGTCACTTTCGAGGGCGCCGAAGCCTGGAGCGTGCCTCGGTGAGCGTCAGCCAGTGCGTGTTTCTCGTCGGGGGGCTGGGCACGCGCCTGGGCGACATCGCTCGCGATACGCCCAAGCCCATGCTGCCCGTGGCGGGACGTCCGTTCATCGAGCACCTGCTGATCAAGGCGGCGCGAAATGGCTTTGACCGCGCGTTGCTGTTGGCTGGACACAGCGCCGAGGTGATCACGCGGTATATCGAGGGCGCCGACCTTGGCGATCGACTGGGCATGGAGATCGTGGTGTCCGTTGAGCCGAGGCCCATGGGAACAGGTGGCGCTCTCGGCCACGCTTGGGACCTTCTGGACGAAGCCTTCCTTCTGCTGAACGGCGACACCTGGTTCGACTTCGACTGGCGCGCCTTGGCCAATCGCGACGGATATGCCGGCATGATGGCGCTGCGCATGGTCCAGCCGGCGGACCGCTACGAGACCGTGGCCTTGCAGGGCGATCGGGTCGTGGAAATCCGTCCCAGGGACGCCACCTTACCGACGGGTCTGATCAACGGGGGCGTCTGTCGCTTGGAGAGAGCCGCCATTCCGAAGACCGACCGCGCCTTCTCCCTTGAGGTCGAGCTTCTTCCCGCCCTGTGCGCGACGGGCAAGCTGGGCGGCGAAGCTTTCGATGGGGCGTTCGTCGACATCGGCGTGCCCTCAAGTCTGGCCGCGGCCGAATACATCCTGGCTTCGACCTAGGGCCGCCATACGACCGCGTGGTCCTTTGGCGACGCAAATCACGGCTAAGATTGATCAACCGCAACGCCAGGCGGGATCTTCGACCATAAAGCCGAATGCTCCACCCAGCGTTCGAGATGGTCCATGTCGATCAAGCCCGTTGACCTAAGCCGTGTCCGCGACCTGCCGCTGCTTGCCTCCGCCAGCGAGGAGTCGCTGTCCTTGATCGGGCAGGGCGGTTTCTTGCAATGGACCCCCAAGGGGGCCGAGCTGGTGGCCGAGGGCGAGGTCAACGACTTCCTCTACATCCTGCTGGACGGGGCGGTGGAGCTCGAGGGCACTTGGGGCGATCGCGACACGACCTTGGCGGTCCTCCGTCCGCTCTCGAGCTTCGTGCTGGCCTCGGTTGTTCTCGAGGCGCCAGCGCTGATGACGGCGCGCACGCTCTCGCGCAGTCAGCTGCTGATGATCCCTGGCGAGCTTTTCCGGCGCGTGGCCCGTGAAGACCAGGGCGTATCGATAGCGGTCATCGAGGAGCTGTCCGGCTGCTACAGCGGCTTGGTGCGCACCATCAAGAGCCACAAGCTGCGCGCGCCGCTTGTCCGGCTGGCCAACTATCTTCTGGTGCAGCAGCAGCGCCAGGGCGGCGGAAGCGTCCTGCGTCTGCCGTTGCAGAAGCGGATGCTCGCGTCGTTGCTGGGCATGACCCCCGAGAACCTGTCGCGTTCGTTCGCCGCGTTGGCGGAATATGGCGTCAAGGTCGATGGACCGCTGGTCACGATCGCCCGCCCGGCCATGCTGGCGCGTCTGGCCAGACCCGATCCGCTAATCGACAATCCTCTGCCCGTCGCGGGCGCGTTGATGGGGCAGGCCGGGCGGGAACGCGCCGCTCACGTCGAGGGCCATGCCTGATGGCCTACAGATCGGTGAAGACCTACGGCGCCGAGCGCGGCCTGTCGTGCGCCTATCGTCAGTGGGCCGCCGATAGCCATTGCCAGCTGCTGCACGGCTATTCGCTGGGCTTCGTCTTCGATTTCGCGGCCGAGCAGCTGGACGCGCGCGGGTGGGTGGTGGATTTCGGCAAGGCGGGCTTCGGCGCGATCCGCGAATGGCTGCACCACATGTTCGACCACACCCTGCTGGTGGCGGCCGACGATCCATCCCGCCTCGAGTTCGAGCGGCTTCAGAGGCTGGGCTTGGCGCAGGTGCGGGTCGTGCCAGGCGTTAGCGCGGAGGCGCTGGCGGCCCATGTGTTCGACCACGCTCAGGCTCTGGTCGACGCGGCGACCAAGGGCCGCTGCTGGGTGGCTTCGGTCGAGTGTCGCGAGCACGGCGCCAACGCCGCGGTGTTCGAGAATCCGAATAACGTCTTGAGGCAGGTAAGCGCCGAGGCGCTGAAAATGGCGCTCCAAGGCGTCTAGAGCGACGGGCGCTTCAGTCACCAGTCAGTTCTCAAAATGTGGCTTGACCTCCCATAATGTGAAACAATACTCCTTGTTCTCTAGGACTGGCCGGCTTGTGCGATCGGCATGGGCGCGGCGAAAAGGTCTGGGAGGACACTTTGAAGCACGCCCACGCCACGGCTCTGTCGCGCCGCGATCTTCTCGTCCTCTCGGCGGCCGCGACCGCTCTGGGCCTTGGCGGCGGGGCCGCCGCCGCGGCCTCGACATTGGCGCCGACAACGGATCTCCGCTGGTTGGACGGAGAGTCTCCGGCCTTCCACGACGGCGCGACGTTCGGCGTCCCCTGGCCCCGTGGGGCGCTCAAGCCTAGCCAGGCGCTCAAGATCGTCGGCAGGGCGGGGGAGGAGCTTCCGACCCAATCCTGGCCCATCGCCTACTGGCCCGACGGTTCGCTGAAGTGGTCCGCCCACGCGGTTGGCGGCGGCGAAGGGCGCGAGGGCCTATCGATCATCCCAGGCAAGGCCAAGGCCCCCGCCGCGCCCGTGACGGTGACCCAGACCGCCGAGGTGATCACCGTGACGTCCGGTGATCTGATCTGGCGTCTTCCCAAGGCAGGGGCCGATTTGGTGTCCGAGGCTTCGCGCGGCGGACGCGTGACGCTTCGAGACCTGCGGCTGGTCGCCATCGCCCAGGATCAACCGACTTTGGAGCCGGACGGCGTGGTCCGTTCCTCGCGCTACGAGTCGAGGTTCTCGACGGTGACCGTGGAGCAATCGGGTCCCGTCCGGGCCGTGGTGCGCTTCGACGGCGTCCACCGGGGCGGCGACCGTGAGTGGCTGCCAGTGACCGTGCGCCTTTATTTCCACGCTGGCTCCGAGGCCGTGCGCATCGTCCATAGCTTCATTCTCGACGCCGATCCGGCGAAGGACTTCATCCGCGGCCTAGGCGTCACCGCCCGCGTGCCCATGAGCGACGAAACCCATAACCGCCATGTCCGCATATCGGGCGAGGAGGCAGGCGTGTTCGGCGAGGCCGTGCGAACCCTGACCGGCCTTCGCTCGCGGGGCGATCCGGGGCCCGTCGCGCGCCAAGACCAGATCGCGGGTCGGGCGGTGCGGACAAAGACCCTGCCGCCTAAGCTGCAGGCGGGCTTGAAGTGGATTCCCGAGTGGGGCGACTTCTCGTTGTCGCAGCTGACGCCGGATGGCTTCATCCTGCGCAAGCGGACGAGCGTGGGCCACGCCTGGGTCGACTCCAACGCCGGCAAGCGCGCGCGAGGGCTCGCCTATGTCGGCGGCGCGTCCGGCGGGGTCGCGTTGGGGCTGAAGGACTTCTGGCAGCGGGCGCCGACGGGCCTCGATATCCGTAACGCCCATACGGATCTGGCGGAATTGACCGCCTGGATGTGGTCGCCGGAAGCGCCGGCCATGGACGTACGGCCCTATCGTAGCGCCAACGGCATGGACACCCATGCCGAGGAACTCGAGGGTCTTGATATCACCTACGAGGACTACGAGGCCGGCTGGGATGAGGCGCGGGGTATCGCTCGAACGTCGGAGCTCACGCTGTGGGTCCTGGGCGCGACGCCGTCGCATGACATCTTCTCGGCGATGGCGGGCCGCGTCGCCGATCCGCCGCGCCTGACGGTCGCGCCCCAGCGCCTGAAAGCGGCCGGCGTGTTTGGCGACTGGAACGTCGTCGACACCTCGACTCCGACCCGCAAGCGGATCGAGGACCGTCTCGCCTACCTGATCGACTACTACATGAAGGAGGTCGATCAGCGCCGCTGGTACGGCTTCTGGTCCTATGGCGACGTGATGCACACCTATGATCCGGACCGCCACATGTGGCGCTACGATGTCGGCGGTTATGCCTGGGACAACTCCGAACTCTCGACGGACCTTTGGCTTTGGTACGCCTATCTGAGGACCGGCCGGGCGGATGTCTTCAAGTTCGCCGAGGCGATGACCCGCCACACGGGCGAGGTCGATGTTTATCACCTGGGCCGGTTCAAGGGGTTCGGCACGCGGCACGGCGTGCAGCACTGGTCCGACTCGTCCAAGCAGCCGCGTGTCTCGAACGTCGCCTATCGCCGCATCTACTACTACCTGACCGCGGACGAGCGCGTCGGCGACCTGATGCGGGATCTAGTCAGGTCCGACTCGGCTCTGGAGGCCGTCGACATCTCACGCAAGCTGCCGCCTTCGCCTGGCCGCCAGCGGCCCAAGGGCGTCGTGGCGTCTGGCTTCGGCACATCCTGGGGGGCGTTCCTCGGCGCCTGGCTGACGGAGTGGGAACGCACGCGCGATCCGCGCTGGCGTGACCGGATCCTCAACGGCATGAACAGCATCGCCGGCATGAAGAAGCGCTGGTTCGCGGGCGAGGCTCCCTACGACCTCAAGACCGGCAAGTTCCTGGGCGATGGCGACTATGTCAGCGTCTCTCACCTGAACGCGGTGTTCGGCGTTGTCGAGATGACGTCCGAGCTGCTCGACCTGCTGGACGCGCCCGCCTATCGCACGGCGTGGCTTGAGTACTGCCGCTACTACAACGCCTCGCCCGAGGAACTGAAAGCTCTGCTGGGGCGGGCTCCGGGCGGGCATAATCTGGGCGACGCCCATTCGCGCCTGACGGCCTACGCCGCCAAGCACGAGAACGATCACGCCTTGGCGCTGCGCGCCTGGGCGGAGTTTTTTGGCAAGGCGGGACGGGAAGGGGGCGATCTCATGGTCAGCCAAACCCGACGGATCGGCGGCGCGGCCGTGCTGCGTCCGATCGACGAGGACCCCGTCATCTCGACCAACGCCGCCGCGCAGTGGAGTTTGGCGGCGATCCAGAACCTGGCGCTGATCGGCTACAGCCTCGAGGAAGCCGCGGCGCTTAATCGCTGAAGAAACGCCGCG
>CAKZJK010000636.1 GCA_936942565.1 uncultured Caulobacter sp.
CTTGAACGGACCCTTTTCCGGCACGCCGATATAGTCGGCCTGATCCTTGCGCAGCGTGGTCAGCTTCGCGCCCAGCTTTTCCAGGTGCAGGAAGGCGACCTTCTCGTCGAGGTGCTTGGGCAGGGTGTAGACGTCGTTCTTATAGGCCGACTTGTTGGTCCACAGCTCGATCTGGGCCAGGGTCTGGTTGGTGAACGAGGCCGACATCACGAACGAGGGGTGGCCGGTGGCGTTGCCCAGGTTCACGAGGCGGCCTTCCGACAGCACGATCAGCTTCTTGCCGTCCGGGAATTCCACGTGGTGGACCTGCGGCTTGATCTCGTCCCACTTGTAGTTGCGCAGGCCGGCGATCTGAATTTCGCTGTCGAAGTGGCCGATGTTGCAGACGATGGCGTTGTTTTTCATCCGGCGCATGTCTTCGACCGTGATGACGTCCTTGTTGCCGGTCGCCGTCACGAAGATGTCGGCCTTGTCGGCGACGTCGGCCAGGGTCTGGACCTCATAGCCTTCCATGGCGGCCTGCAGGGCGCAGATCGGGTCGACTTCGGTCACGATCACGCGGGCGCCGCCCTGGCGCAGCGAGGCGGCCGAGCCCTTGCCCACATCGCCGTAGCCGCAGACCACCGCGACCTTGCCCGACAGCATGACGTCGGTGCCGCGACGGATCGCGTCGACCAGGCTTTCACGGCAGCCGTACAGGTTGTCGAACTTGGACTTGGTGACGCTGTCGTTGACGTTGATGGCCGGGAACGGCAGTTCGCCCTTCTGGGCCATCTGGTACAGGCGGTGGACGCCCGTGGTGGTTTCTTCCGAGACGCCGCCGATGGCCGCGCGGATCGCCGAGTAGAAGCCCGGCTTCTCGACCAGATACTTCTTCATCACGGCGTAGAGGGCTTCTTCCTCTTCGTTCTGCGGGTTGTCGAGGATCGAGGGATCCTTCTCGGCCTTGGGGCCCAACACGCAGAGCAGGGTGGCGTCGCCGCCGTCGTCGAGGATCAGGTTCGGATAGCCGCCGTCGCCCCATTCGAAGATCTTGTGGGCGTATTCCCAGTACTCGACCAGGTTCTCGCCCTTGAAGGCGAAGACCGGAATGCCGGCGGCGGCGATGGCGGCGGCGGCGTGGTCCTGGGTCGAGAAGATGTTGCACGAAGCCCAGCGGACCTCGGCGCCCAGGGCCGTCAGCGTCTCGATCAGCACGGCGGTCTGGATGGTCATGTGCAGGCTGCCGGCGATGCGGGCGCCCTTCAGAACCTGCCCCGGACCATACTCGGCGCGCGTGGCCATCAGGCCCGGCATCTCGGTCTCGGCGATGGCGATTTCCTTGCGGCCGTAATCGGCGAGCGAGATATCCTTGACGATGTAGTCGGCCACGTGCGGCTCCTGCGGGATGGGATCTTTCGGAGCTTATACCCCGCCCAGCCCTTCCGAGCAATTAACGCATAAAGATATCCTTATGCGATGGGGGAGCGGGTGGGCGTCACACGCGTTCAGCTGAAGTCATCTTCTCTCGTCATCCCGGCCGGAAGGCCGCGGAGCGGGCTGGCGAGCCGGGACCCAGGGGCGGCTCGCACCGCGTCCCGTCACCCCCTGGGTCCCGGATAGCCTCTGCGAGGCTTCCGGGATGACGAGGGGTTAGCTTTTGAAATGTCGCGCGCTTTTTCGCCTCGACAATTGAGTACGGCCGCTAGAATCCCAGTTCCGGCTGCGCCGCGCCTGGCTGCTGTTTTTCGGGCAGGTGGCAGGTGAAGGTCGAGCCATTGCCCGGCTCGCTCTCCAGCGCCACCCAGCCGCCATGCAGCTCGACCAGCGCCTTGACCAGGGCCAAGCCCAGGCCCGGCCCGATCGCGGCCAACGAAGCGGTCGAAGATGTGGGCCTGCACGTGGAACGGCACGCCGCGGCCCGTGTCCGAGACATCAAGCCGCACCTCGCCGAGAGCCCGACGCGCCGACAGGGTCACGCGGCCGCCCGGCGGGGTCTGGCGCAGGGCGTTCTCGACCAGGTGGTCCAGCGTCTGGGCCAGGCGCTTGGCGTCGCCGCGGATCAGGCCGACGTCTTCCTCGCACTCGACGGCCAGGGTCACCGCGCCCAGCTGGGCGTCCTTCAGGGCGCGCTCCTGAGCGTTCATCAAGAGATCCGAGACGCGGATGTCCTGGATCTCCAGCGCCATCTCGCCGGCGTCGATCTGAGCCATGTCCAGCACGTCGTCGATCGAGCGGGCCAGCTGGGTGGCGGCGGCGCGGACGGCGGCCACGTGATTGCGGCCACGCTCGGAGAGGCCGTCGGCCCGCTCCAGCAATTCCGAGTAGCCGATGATCGTCGTCAGCGGCGTGCGCAGCTCGTAGGAGACGTTGCCGACGAAGTCGCGCTTCAGGCGCTCGGCCTCGTCCAGCGCGGCCGAGCGGTCGGCCAGGGCGCTCTGCAGCTCGCGGGTGTCGGTGACATCGGCGAAGGCGATCAGGGTCGCGCCGTCCGG
>CAKZJK010000637.1 GCA_936942565.1 uncultured Caulobacter sp.
GAAGCCCTAGGCCGACTTGGCGCGCCCGCTGATCGTCGCGCCGGCGTCCTTGTCCAACGCCAGATAGACGGGCAGGGCCAGCAGGGTCACGAGACCGATCGCCACGAACGGCAGCACGAAGCGATCGGGCGTCAGCGCGCCGTCCGAGCCGCGTGCCAGGTGCAGCATGACGCCGCCGAAGCTGACGCCCAGGGCCAGGCCGACCTGCTGGCTGACGGCCGAGAGCGTCGAGGCGGCGGCGGTCTTGGTGTCGGGGACGTCGGCGTAGGCGATGGTGTTGGCGGCGATGAACTGGTTCGACCGGCAGAACCCGCCCAGCAGCAATGCGGCCATCATCACGACCATCGGCGTCGTCGGTGTGAAGAAGCCGGGCGCCGCCGTGAACAGCGCCGTCAGGCTGACGAAGACCGCCAGCGAGGTCCGGACCCCGAACCGCCGGAGGCCCGCCGCCGCGAACGGACGGGCGATCAGCACGCCGACGCCGGCCGTCAGGGTGATGAAGCTGGCCTTCAACGGGCTCCAGCCTAGGGCGACCTGTAGCAGCAGCGGCATCAGGAACGGGCTGGCGCCGATGCCCAGCCGCACCAAGGTCCCGCCCAACAGGCTGGCGCGATAGGTCGGATAGCGCAACAGGGACAGATCAAGGATCGGGCGGCCGGTCCGCCGGCAGATCCTCAGATAGACAAGGCCGCAGACCACCGAGAGCGCCAGCAGAACGATTTGAACCCAGGGCGGCAGCAGGCCGACGCCCGAGGTCTCGGCCACGACGACCAGTCCGCTGATGGCGGCCGCCGACAGCACGAAGCCCAGCGTGTCGAAGCGTCCGAGATCCCGCTGGGGCTGGCTCGCCGGCACGAACCTCAGCACGGCGACGGCGCCGAGCAGGCCCACGGGCAGGTTGATGTAGAAGATCCACGGCCACTCGGCGACGCTCAGCACCAGGCCCGCGATCGGAGGGCCGATCAGAGGCCCGACCAGGGCGGGCATGGTGAACCAGCCCATGGCCGACAGCAGCCGCGCCTTGGGTGTCGCGCCGACCACGATCAGCCGCGCCACCGGCGTCATCATCGCCCCGCCCAGGCCTTGGATGATCCGCGAGGCCACCAGGGCTTCCCGGTTTCGGGAAAGGCCGCACAGCGCCGAGCCGATCAGAAAGACCGCCATGGCCGACAAGAACACGCGCCGCGCGCCGAACCGCTCGGCGGCCCAGCCGCTGGCGGGCGTGAACACGGCCAGGGCCAGGATGTAGGAGGTCAGGGCCAGCTTCAGGTGGATCGGATCCACCGCGAAGGCGCGGGCCAGGGTCGGAAGCGCGGTGGAAAGGGCGGTGGAGTCGATGAACTCCATCAAGAGCGCGCTGGCGACGGCGATCGAGACCAGCCGTGTCGACAGCGGAGACGCTTGGGACTCTGAATGGGGATCGGACACGAGGGCGTGTTACGCCCGCGCGCCACGCGGGTCCAGGGACGCCGAAGGCGTCAGTGGCCCGGGCGAGGCTGGAAGGTCCGTTTTTCCTTCAGCTTGATGCAAGCCTCATCGGGCTTCTGGCCGTGCTGCGGCTTCGGCTCCGCCTTCGGGAGGCAAAGGTTGGTCATTGGGTTTTGGTTCTGGAAGCCGCTGGTCATGAGCATTCCTCCCGCTTTTCGTTAACCTCTATCACGCCGCGCGGCCGATTTCATCGATGAGTCGCACGTCCACGGAGACGTGAAGGCGCGACTTGCCCGGATCGCCGATGATCGCGCCGGAGACCGGCCGGGCTTGGGCCGGGGTTCGCGTCGCCGCCACGCGGATCAGGTCCGGAGATTCCACCAGGCCGTTGGTGGGATCGAATTCCAGCCAGCCCAGGTCGGGCAGAAACACTTCGCACCAGGCGTGGGTCGCGCCCGCGCCGCGGATCTGGGTGTTGGGCGAGTGGATGTAGCCGGTGGCGAACAGCGCCGCGTAGCCTAGCCTTCGCAGCCCCTCGACCATCAGCCAGGCCAGGTCCCGGCAGGCGCCGCTGCGCTTCTGCAGGGTCTCGACCGGCGACTGGACGCCGGCTTCCTCGCGCGCCCGGTACTCGAACTGCTTGTGGATCAGGTCGTTGACCCGCAACAGGAAGGCCAGGGCGGGCTCGTCCCTATGGCTGGCCAAGCCGCGCAGCCAGCGCAGCAGCACCGCGTCCGGGTCGTCCGTCACGGGCGCGATGAAGGGCTCCAGCGTCGCGCGGTCCTCGCGCGAATAGACGATCGGCGTCAGGGTGTCGGGGTTCTCGATCCTCTGCGGAACGAGGGGCGCGGGATAGCGGTCGATGATCAGCTCGCTGGCCACCCGCATGGCGTCGGCCTTGCCGTTGGGCTGGAAGGCGCAGACGCAATTGCCGTTGGCGTCGTAGCTCCAGCGCGTGTCGCCGGGCGGGAACAGGCGGAGCGAGGCCTCGACGATCCGCAGGGCGTGACTGTCGCGCGGCCGGATCATCAGCCGTTGAGGGCCAAAGCTCACCGGCCGTTCGTAGTAGTACCGCGTCTCGTGCAGGATGCGCAGTCGTCCCATGTCGAACCCAAAAGCACGACCGAGACTTGGGTTCCGCCGGGCTTAGGCGCGGAAGCCGGCCTCGGCGAAGTTGAGCATCCGCTCGAGCAGGGCGGACACGTCGGCTTCGCTGGTCTGGCCTTCCGACAGCACGTTCAGCCGGTCGAACTCGGCGAAGCGGTTGTTGTGCAGCATGCCCAGCGTGAAGTGCAGCCGCCAGTAGACTTCTTCCGGCGACAGGTCGGGGCGGGCGCGCAGAAGGGCGTCGGAGAAACGGCGCAGGTGCGAGACGTCGCTCTTCAGCACTTGGCGGATCTCGTCGGTGCCCTCGCTGCGGGCGCGGATCAGGAACTGCAGCGAGATGCGGCGCTCGTGGTCCGGCGCCAGCCAGCGTAGCGGCGGGGTCAGCAGGGCGGCCAGGATCTCGCGCAGCGGC